>JBFKTM010000028.1:0-12608 GCA_041636295.1 Oleiphilaceae bacterium | reverse complement strand
CGTGTGCGGTCGCTTTACCGCAGATCAGATGCAGTGCCTGTTCCCTGAAGCGAAGGGAACGGTCGCGTCGGCGGCGGTTATTCCGTTGCGCGGTACAGAACTGCTAGGTATGTTTAGTCTCGGTAGTCAGGATCAAGACTACTTTGAAAGTGGCATGGGGTCGCTGTTTCTCTCCTATATTAGTGATACGCTAAGCCGTTTGCTACCACCGATGCTACAACGAGAAAGAGCTCAGTCC
Organism: Oleiphilaceae bacterium; assembly: GCA_041636295.1. Lineage (GTDB taxonomy): Bacteria > Pseudomonadota > Gammaproteobacteria > Pseudomonadales > Oleiphilaceae > Alkalimarinus. The sequence continues at coordinate 12,370 of JBFKTM010000028.1, read as the reverse complement.
TCTGGTGACACCGTCGCTTCGTTATTGGATTGATTACTTAGTTGGTTAAAAGGGGGGTGCTGATGCAACAACAACTAACGGCCTTCCTTGATGCCATTCGTACCGAACGACAGCTTTCCAGGCACACACATGATGGTTATCAGCGTGACCTGACTCGATTCCACGCATGGTTACAGCAGCGTGATCTTAACCACTGGTGTGATGTTGATAGTTCGCTGGTCAGACAATATATTGCGGCCATTCACCGAAAAGGGCTGCAAGGGCGCAGTATTCAGCGGGCCCTGTCGGCCATTCGCAGCTTTTATCATTTTCTTATTCGCGAGCAGCAGTGCGAGAACAATCCGGCGCTGGATATTCCCGCACCCAAAACGCAAAAAAAGCTCCCTAAAACACTGGATGTTGATCAGCTCGGGCAGTTGCTCGAATCCACTGACGATGGCTGGCACCAGATTCGAGATCAGGCCATGTTTGAGTTGATCTATTCATCAGGGTTGCGTCTGTCAGAGTTGGTGGCGTTGGAGTTAGATTCCATTGACCGACAAGCCGCTATGGTCAGGGTAGTGGGTAAGGGCAATAAGCAGCGTGATCTACCGGTCGGTCGCAAGGCGCTTGATGCACTAGCGCAATGGCTAAAAGTTCGTTCCAGTTGTGGTGTCGCGGAAGAGCGCGCTCTGTTCGTGAGTCAGCGAGGAGAGCGTATCAGTCATCGGTCGGTACAGCTACGGCTTAAGCAGTGGGCCATAGCCCATGGCTCGCCAACCCATGTACATCCGCACATGCTGCGCCACTCCTTCGCCAGTCATATATTGGAATCGAGCGGTGATCTTAGGGCCGTACAGGAGTTATTGGGGCATGCTGACATATCAACCACACAAATCTATACCCACCTTGATTTTCAGCACTTGGCTAAAGTTTACGATCAGGCGCACCCTCGTGCTAAAAAGGGCAAAGGGTAACCATAAAGTGTGTTGGCAGGTTAACTATGATTAAACTGATTACTTTCGATCTCGACAATACCTTATGGCATGCGGACCCGGTACTGATTCGTGCTGAGCAGACTCTCTACCAGTGGTTACAGACTCACTGTTCAAACCTGACAGACCGCTACAGTAGCGATGGAATGCATCGCTTCAAAGCAGAGGTCGCCCGGCGCAATCCAGCGCTGAAACACAAGGTCAGTGCCTTGCGCCTGGCGGCACTGAAATTGGCTTTACTGGAGGTTGGCTACCCGGAGAACCGGGCGGAACAGATGGCGGAACAGGCATTTGCCGTGTTCCATCATGCCCGGCAACAGGTGACATTTTTTGATCATACGCTGAATGTACTGAATGAGCTTAAAAAGCGCTATCGCTTGGCCGCACTTACCAACGGTAATGCCGATATCCAGATAATCGGTCTCGATAACTACTTTGAGTTTGCGTTGTCAGCCGATAGTATTGGCAAACAAAAACCGTCACCAGAAATGTTCTTGCAAGCACTGCAACGTGCCGAAGTGACAGCGGATGAGGCGATCCACATCGGTGACCACCCCGAACAAGATATTGTAGGAGCACAGAACCAAGGGTTTCACACCATTTGGATTAATTTTGATGCCGCGCCGTGGAATTATCCTGTGCCGCCTACGGCGGTTGCTAACTGCTTGAGTGAAATACCAAAATTGATTGCGCAAATTGCAGATGAGTCGATCATTTAGACTATACTAGAGCCAATGACTAATTTGGGGATTCAGAGGTATGTCAGGGCGTAAAACCGGCAGTGATGAGCTAAAGCGTTGGAAGGACAAGTGCTTTGCTCAAGCTGAAGAGTTGGAACAACAAGAAAAAACGTTTGATGAATATGTTGCGCTGTTACAGCGTCTGTTGGTCAGGGTCAGCTTGGCAGCTGAGGGACTCAATGATGAGCTCGATCAGCAACTCTCTTCACTACGTGACCTGTTGCGAAAAGACAAAACGACACAGTCGCAACTAACGTCGCAGCTGGAAAAAATTGAAGCCGCAGTTCTTGAGCTGGATGAACAGAAAACCGAACGTACCGACCAGGTGCTGGATGCACTGGAAAGCCTGGTGGATCAGCTGCTTGGTCTGGCGTTGGAGCGACAGCAGAAAAAGCAGCTAAAACAGCTCTCAAAGGAGATTAAGTCTCGTAAACGGGGGCTGAAAGATTACCCGAATCTACTGATGCAGTATGCCCGGTTGCAGGAAGATGCCCTTAAAATGCAATTGGTGAATTTTGAGAAAGATGAAAAAACCGGTTTTCTGCAGCGGCTTCTGGGGGCCAAGGGTAGAACGGAAGCCCATTCCACAGCACCGACGGAGGACGATCAGGCGTTGTCTTTCAATGGTGATGACGCCACAGAGCTCGATATTACTGCCGGTGATGTGGAAGGGGAGTATATCCCCGGTTATTCGGCCATCTCCGGTCATGTCAGTTCAGCATTAAATAATCTGATTCAGCAGCTGTCGATTCCGACCAGTGCAGAGCCTACCGCAGAGAAGATCCAAAAAAACATTCAGTCGGGGCTTAACTGGTATGAATTGGGGCCCACCATTGATGATGTCGCCAATCTGGTTATATCCGCCGTTGGTAAGGGGCAAAAGGACTTTGAGAGCTTTTTGCAAAGTCTTGACAGCCGCTTGGCGAAGCTACAGAGCTATTTGAGTGAAAGCCAAAAGCAGCAGCTTGATTGGCGAGGTAGCAGCAGTGAGCTAGATCAGACCGTACGGGAGCATGTGAGTTCAATCTCTCGGGAGATGCGTGAGTCTAACGACATTGATCAACTGAAGCATTCGATTACCGGTCATCTTGATCGGGTTATCGCCTCCATGGATCAGTTTGTCAGTGCTGAAGATAGCCGTATTGATGAAATGAATAAGCAGATGGAGACGCTGCAGCATCGCCTGGTTGCCATGGAAACCGAAGCCAGTGAAATTCGGGAGCGGTTGAAGGTGGAACGAATTAAGGCGCTGACAGACACTCTCACTGGGTTGGCTAACCGGGAAGCCTATGAGGAACGGGCTGCGATGGAATTTGAACGGTGGAAGCGATATCAGCAGCCCGCCGTAATGGTGGTCGCCGACATCGATCTGTTCAAGACGGTCAATGACCAATACGGCCACCTGGCAGGCGACAAGGTAATTCAGATAATCGCCAAGGAGATTACTAATCGTATTCGTAAAACCGATTTTGTGGCACGCTACGGGGGGGAAGAGTTTGTTATCTTAATGCCGGAGACAGAGCAGGCTGATGCCGTATCGGTTATGGAAAAAACTCGTGAGATGATCTCCCGTCTACCGTTCCATTTTCGCAATGAGCGAGTCCAGATAACCATGTCTTTTGGTGTGGTGGCATTTCAGGGGACTCACTCGATCGAGGAGGTGTTTGACCTGGCGGATCAAGCCCTCTACAAAGCCAAAGAAAACGGCCGAAACCGGGTCGAGGTCCATTAGTGGCCTCGAACCGCTGCTTGATAGCCTTGCGCCCACAGAACAATTCCCCCACAGAGCAATGCCCCCCGCCATCAATAGCCGTGGGTTTTCTAGTCAACTGTCAGTTTACTCAGTGTCGCAGGCGTGCATCCAATACCTCAATCACCTCTGTCCAGTCGGCATCTTCGGCCATGGCTTCCTTTAGAAAAACGGCTTGAGATGACGTCCAAAAGGGCGCTTCTATAATATGAGTTGTGGCGGGCAGAGGGCTATGTGCCTTAATAAAACGGTCAATTGCCTGCTCATCACCATTAAGGCCAAGCTGTTTGAAAAGAGAGGCCAGGTTATGACTTGAGGTATCCATCTTGGTTTTCTCCACCGTGTGAGATTTACGATTGGATTAAATAAGGCATCATTAAGTATAGTAGCAATTAGTAGGCGCTTCCTCGGCGTTATTAGACGAATAGGTATTTAATTGGGACGATGATTCTGTGTTGACGTTATTTCAAGCAATGGCATTTCGCTATGGGGCACAGTTGCCTACCCCGTTGGTGCTGTTTGGGACTCTGCCATTTGTTCTGATATTGTCGTTTGTGTCGGTCTTGGCCAATGCGGAGGAAACCGACACAGTGGGGAGCGGTACAACACAGCAGATGATTTCACTCAATGCGGCATTGTCTGGTGTTGATACCGGCATGGAGACAACGGCTCCCGATAGCGAACGTGTTGATGAAGAGAGAGCCCCTGAATCTCATGGGTTGTTAACCGCCCAAGAGTGGCAATGGTTGCAAGAGCACCCTGATTTGTCACTTTCCGGTGATGTATTCTGGCCGCCATTTGAGTTTATCAATGAGCAGGGCGAGTATAGCGGCATGGTCAGTGATGTTATCAAACTGATAGAAGAGCGCCTGGACTACCCGTTTGATATCAACCATAAAGCGAGCTGGGGAGAGACTCTCGATAGTCTCCGGGCGCGGGAACTCGGCGTCATTTCGGCGGTGGCTAAAACCCCGCAGCGGGAAGAGTATATGCTGTTTACCGAACCGTATTTCTCTTTTCCGATTGTGCTGGTGATTCGGGAGGGGTTAGGTTTTGTTACTGACCTGCGTGAACTGGACAACGAGCGGGTCGGTGTGGTGAAGGGATACGCATCCTATGACTATCTTATTATCAATCATCCAGACCTGAATCTACAGGTGGTAAATACGGTTGAAGAGGGCCTCAAGGCGCTTTCTGATGGAGACCTGGACGTATTTGTAAGTAATATTCCCTCAGTGAGTTACCTGATCAAGCAGCTTGGTATCTTCAATGTGCGACTGACCAGTATCACTCCCTACGTCTATGACCTGCGGGTCGGTGTAAATCCAGATTATCCTGAGTTGGTGCCCATTCTAAATAAAGCCATTGCCAGCATTCCACAGCAGGCGTTGGACGACATTTATAAAAAATGGCTATTCAAAGATATGGAAGCAAAGGTGGACTATCGCATCGTGCGGCGTATCGCCATGGTTTCAATTATCGTTATCGGTATCTTCTGGTATTGGAATCGTAAACTGACCAAGGAGGTCTCTGATAGAGTCAAGTCCGAGAAGGCTCTGCGACGAAGTGAAGAGCAATTGCGACAGGCGACCTACGAAGCGGAGCTGAATGCCCGGAAAGCCGATGAAGCCAATCGTGCCAAGAGTATTTTTCTGGCTAATATGTCCCATGAAATAAGGACACCGATGAATGCCGTGATGGGCTATACCGAACTGCTGGCCGCTGCCGTCAAAGACAAGAAACAGCGCGGCTACCTGGACTCTATCCGAACTGGCAGCAAGGCGTTATTAATGCTCATCAACGATATTCTGGATCTATCCAAGGTTGAAGCGGGTAAGCTGCACATTGAGCTGCAACCGGTAGCCATTAAACCGCTGTTTGATGAGCTGCAAAAAATATTTTCCGCCAAGATCGAGAGCAAAAAACTCCAGTTTACGGTTGAGTTGGGCCATGACCTGCCAGATGCCTTGATGCTTGATGAAACTCGCCTACGGCAGATACTGTTTAATCTGGTAGGTAATGCGATCAAGTTTACCCATAACGGGGCGATAGCCGTCAAGGTCTCGTCTACGCCATTGGCTGATGGTCACACGGTTAATTTAAGTATTGCCGTAGAAGATACCGGTATTGGCATCCCTTACGACCAGCAAGAGCGTATATTTCGGGCGTTTGAACAGCGGGAGGGCCAGAGTAACCGGGAATATGGTGGCACCGGATTAGGCTTGGCGATCAGCAAAAAGCTGGTTGAGATGATGGGGGGGCAGTTGTTGTTACACAGTGAAGAGGGCAAGGGGGCCTGCTTTACCGTTAAGCTGGAGCAGGTCACAATTGCCGATCGGCCCCAAGTGCTGGATAGCGCATCACTGCCGGAGTTGTCTCGTTATCGTTTTGAACCGGCAAAAATACTGGTCGCAGATGATATTTTACTTAATCGCCAGTTAGTGAATGATCTGCTCGACGGTACCGGCATTGTTATTAAAGAGGCAGAAAACGGTGAGCAAGCGATGCTGATTACGCAGCAGTGGCAGCCCGACCTCATTTTGATGGATATTAGAATGCCGGTGATGGACGGCTATGAGGCGACGACTACTATGAAGCAGAGCCAGGAGACCAAGCACATTCCCATTGTCGCACTAACGGCCTCGGTAATGAGTAAAGATGAGTATAAAATTGATGAAGCGGGTTTTGATGGTTATTTAAAAAAACCGGTAAGTGGCAGTGAACTGTATGGTGAAATAGCCCGATTCTTGCCACATCAACTGGTTGAGGCCCAGGCCGACGGCCAGGGTTTGGAGCACTCAAAACTGGCGCGTGAAAACTTACCGTTGTCGTTTGACAGTGGTGTGCGAAGGCAAGTGCGCGAGCAGTTTATGGGGCAGTGGGAGCGGCTCAATGGCAGTGGTGATATAGCCGCGGTCACCCGTTTTGCCGATGCCCTCTATGAATCGGCATGCGAAGTGCAGCTAAAGAGTCTGGAGGAGTATGCTGTGGCGCTGAAAGAGGCCGCCGAGGAGTTTAATCTCGATGAAATGCAGCAATTGCTGGAAGGCTTTGCTAGCCGGGTGGCCGACTAATCGGCACCCTGGTGGTGTTGTCCCTAACTAGTGCCCGTCCAGAAACACCGAACTTTTGAGAAATGTTCCGTTGTAGGTCGGGTTTTAACCCGACAAATCAGTATCTTAACTGTAATCATTGTCGAGTTACCAAAGTAGGTGCTCAAGGCGAAACCCGACCTACGCCAAAATAGTCGTTTCTGGATGGGCACTAACTAGTTCGCATCCAGAAACGTTTTTTTGTCATACCGAAGAACCCACAAGTCGTTGAAATTAATAGATCCTGTGATCAAGTCACAGGATGACGACGGGTAATTTATCGTATTTCTGGACGGCCACTAACAAGCAAAAGCAGATTAAAACGCTACTCTCGGTTAAAGGCAGTCGTATTGGCTGCTGGCATCGAATGAAACCGAGATCATGTCATAGCCATTGTTTGACAGCTGTTCAATCAGTGCCCGGTCAGTCAGTACCGTCGTACAGATGCTGTGAATGCTAGCTTGCAGTTGCTGATCATCCAGTGACTCGTTGTTTACGGCAAAGTCCAATACCATGTATTTTTCAGAGCCCTGCTCATCGGCCAGCGGCTGAATCACACTTTCATGCTTTACAAAGGCCACCGGTGAGGTGGTAGGGAACGCACTGCTTAATACTGTTTGCAGCTCATCAGCATGAGACGACGTACTTATTAAAGCAAACAACGCCACAGTGATCGGGCTTAAAAGACGTGTTTTCATGGGTATATCCTTATGCTACTCAGACATAGAATTCGATATCAGTTCTTATGGGTCTAATTATCGCATAAAGTTTCAGAAAGTAACGGTCTGTAAGGCGGCGACCGCGTTGGTTTTGCAATGTTTAACAAACAATGGTTAAGGTGAAAGGTGAAAGGTGAAAGGTGAAAGGTGAAAGCTAGGTACGATTAACCATGTGGCCTGCGCTCTGGCCGCAGGATGACAGCTGAGGGGGAGCTTTGATGCGGGGGACGACTGGAGTCAAGGTTTTTCCACCTAATTGGTGTGTCTAGTGTGGTTCTTAAACGCCCAGAAGCAACTGGTGACAACCCTTGATCTCACTACGCTTCATTTACGCCTATTCCAAGATAACAACCAAAGATAAACCATCGCCATACCGAGGGAGAACAGGGTGCCGAGCATCAATCCCCAGTCAGGGTAGGTGAGGGCCAACGACGTGGTGTAGCTGATCAGTGCACCCATACCTGCCGGGTAGTGTTTAATCAGTGTGTGGGCGGGACCATTGCCGTACTTGAAGTGGATGATCAGCAGCAAGGGGAAGAAGGTGATGGGGAAGGCGGCCAATACCCCGGCCCACTGGGGGCCACTCCAGGATGCAACCGCAGTAATCAGTAACAGCAACCCCGTGGATAGCGCGGCACGAAAGAGCAATACACTGAAACCATTTTTAGGCGCTCGATCAATTTGACGCTCCGGGATATGCTTGAGCAGCCCATGAAACATCAACGTCGACGCTAGTGACCAGGCAAGTGCCGTTGGCAAGGTGACAGAGAAACCATTGAGCAGACTGCCGACCAGAAGAAACAGGATGATCGAACACAATGCGGCCATCATGCGGATGGCCGGAAAGTAATGGCTGACCAGATAGTAGCTGGCGGCCAATAACTGTGCGGCGCTAAAGCCTAGCAGAGTATACGACGCGCTTTTGGCAGCGAATTCCGGTGAACGTTCCACGCCTATAAAAAACAGGGCAATAGCGGTGCCGAGAGGAAATCCGGCTAATAAACCGGCGGCCCGGGTACTAATGCGCTCGGCGATAAATGCCAGGCCAACCACTGTGGCCATGGTCGTTATAATCTTGCTGAAAAGGAGTATATCCACAGCGTCTATTGCGTCGTCCGCTTCCCGTTAACTGACCGATTCCGTGTTAACATTCAGGTTGTTGTTGGTGAGCCAGTTCGTTATGTTAGTGGATTCAATCGCCGCACTGAAGTGGAAGCCCTGTACGATATCGCACCCCATACGTTGCAAGTGTTTGAGTTGCGATTCAGACTCAACGCCTTCAGCCACTACGGTCATACCCAGGGTGTGACCCAGTTGAATAATCGCCATAGCGATGGCGGCACTGTCTTCGTCGCTCTCGAGGTCTTTGATAAAGGACTGGTCAATCTTGATCTTCTGAATTGGGAAACGCTTCAGGTAACTCAAAGAGGAGTACCCGGTGCCAAAATCGTCAATTGACAGATGTACCCCCAGTTGATTGAGCTGTTTCATGGTCTGAATGGCCGAGTCGACGTTCTGCATCACCAGGCTTTCGGTAATCTCCAGTTCCAGCCGCTCGGGTGGGAATCCGGTCTCTTCCAGAATTCTGCTTACGGTGGCAACCAGGTCTGACTGGTGGAACTGTGCCGCCGACACATTGACAGCCAATGAGACCGGCTGCCGCGCGCCTTTCCATTGCTGTGCCTGCAAGCAGGCATGTTTCAAAACCCACTCCCCGATGGGGGTCATCAGCCCGTTTTGCTCGGCGATGGGCAGAAAATCCTGGGGGGGAACCGGGGTGCCGTTATGTGTCCAGCGAATAAGCGCTTCAAACCCTGATATCTCCAGCGAGGCGGCGTCTATTTGCGGTTGAAAGGCCAGCAGAAACTTGTCGTTTGCCAGCGCATACCGGATCTCTTGTGAGATCTCTTTCTGGTGGCGCAGTTTCTGGTTCATCTCCTGCTGGAAAAAACGGAACTGGTTTCCCTTGTTATTCTTGGCGCTATACATAGCCATATCGGCAAAGCGCACCAGCTCTTCCGTATCGACACTGTCTTCAGGGTAGAGCGTAATACCAATACTGGCGGAGGTGTATATTTCGTTGTCTTCAAAACTAAATGGCTGTGACAGCGAGTCGATTATCCGCTGGGCCGCAGTGACGATGTTGTCAGCGGAGCCGACATCTTCCAGAATGATGGCAAACTCATCGCCGCCAAATCGGGCGACGGTATCACTGTCCTTAACATGGGCCTGCAGCCGTCGAGCTACGCCTTTGATCAGCTCATCGCCGATGGCGTGACCCAAGGTATCATTAATCTCCTTAAAGCTGTCCAGGTCCAGTAGCAGTACCGCACCCTGGGTGCGATGTCGTTCGCACTGAGCCAATGAATGATGCAATCGGTCTTGGAATAGCATGCGATTGGGCAGGTGGCTGAGCGCATCATGACTGGCCATATGCTCGATCTGGTGTTCATACTCCCGTCTGGAGGTGATGTCGATCAGGGTGCTCTGAATCGCCGCGCGGTTGTCCCACTGGATCACCCGGCTCATATTGTCCAGGATCAGCCGACAACCGTCGCGAGTTTCAATCTCAATATCGGAGTGGGCTGGTGGTTTATCACCTGACTCGATAATGGCTCTTAGGCGCTTCATCTGGTCATTGTCATTTTCTGGTACCAGCCGTAGCAACGACTTCATTGCCATCAGTTCGTCCACGCTATAGCCGGTCATTTCGGCAAAAGCCTGATTGATAAACAGTGGCTTAAAATCACGGTGGATTACGATGCCTTGAATCGACCCTTCGATCAGGTCTCTGAATCGTTGCTCACTGCTACGCAGCTCTTCATAAAGCCGAGCATTTCGCAGGGCGCTGATCACCTGAGCCCCCAACATCTCAACCAGCCCCATGCGTTCATGGGTGAAGGCGTGGGCCAGCTGGTTATTCTCAAAATAGACCAGACCCACTTGGGTGCCCGCATCGGTCAGTGGTACCGCCATTGCCGACTGAACCTTGGTGGAGCGTAGATATTCGATAGGAAAGAACCGCTGCTCTGCCCGTACATCGGCCACCAACTGGGGGCTTCTGATGCGTTTAACGTAGTTGATCAATGATTTCGACAAAGCGAAGTCACTGCATCGCTGAATCGGCTGCTGCAGGCACTTCTGATTGTTCTCCGCCGGGTATACCGCACTGACGACCAGGTTGTCTTCTTCTTGTAGCAGCAGCATGGCTTTACTGGCACCGGTGTTTTCCGCCATGATCTTAATGAGTTCATAGGCCAGGTTTTCAGACTGGATATTCTCCATAATGGCCTGGCTGGCCTTTAATGCCGAGAGCCAATCGAGACGATGATCGAGATCGGTTATGGTGACACTGTGAGTCGCCTGTCCGTTAGTGGTCGTGGGGCTCTCTATGGCTTCATGGCTGGCACTGGATGGGTAGGTGGGGCTGTCCAGAAGATCCTTAAAGTCTTGCTCCAGCTGCTGTGTTTTTGCCCGATTGCCCCAGTGAAAGTAGAGGTAATGGGCTCGTTTAATATAGATGGAGGCGATAGGTGCGCGGTTCTGTGCCATCCAGAAGCGGCCATAGCGTTCATTGGCCAGGGCCTCGATATGAATGACATGGCTCTCTCCCGCCGTTTCAATAGCGGCTTCATAGAGATCCATGGCTTCCAGCGGCTGATTATTGATACGTGCCAATTCAGCGTTGACCAGCAAGTATTTATGTAGGTAGTTGCTGGTGCAGTTGTCGGTGTAGAGTCTTAGCTGTTGTTGGTTTTGCTCGATGATGGTTTGTAGCTCGCTCCAGTTCGCTTGCGGCGTAATAGTGTTGATCTGCAAGAATCCCATGGAACTGAGAAACAGTGTTTCGGGTACTTTCAATGAACCATGTAGGGTTGTCGGCACACTGGCCAATGCTGCATGGGCGACACTCTCCAGTTCACTAGAATTGCCCCCCCAGAAACGACTGCAGAGTGAGCCAAAATCATAACCGGCCATAAATACCGGTATATGGTAGTGCTCTTTCAGGAACTGAATATTGTTGAACACATAACCGCAATCTTCATCACAGGTGCTCTCAATAGTGCGAACGAAGGAGAGGGCGATATTGAATAACGGCGTGCTCTCTCGCTCCAGAAAAGCCAGGTATTTACGGGTATCGGCGGCCACTTGGGTCAGTGGCTTACCTTGAATAAATCCATCGGTGATCAGATAGTAGGCGGCATAGCTGGCATAGACCTGATCACCGGCCTCGTTGGCACACTCGAATGCCTCTTCCAGCCAGCGACGGCTGTTGCTGACCGGGTTTTGCCAGTTATTAATGGAGATCGAAAACAGGAAATAGCTGCGGTTGCGAATGATCAGATTATCGCTCTCTTTCGCCAGCTCTGCACCAGCCAACCCGAACTGGTAGGCCAGACAGTGATCACTCTTCAAAAAACCATAGACCAGTGCAAAGGCGCAGTAGGCAAAGGGTGTGACCTCGTTGCGACCGTGTTTCAGGCTGTAGTTCACCAGATAGATTGCGACCAGGGCCAGTAGCTGTTTTTGCCCGGTAATATAACAGGGGGTCCATAGCCTCATGAGTAGTTTCATCACCAGCAGGTGGTGAGGATTTTCTGTTTCAGCGGTATCGATCAGGGCCTCTGCCTGGATATCTTCAAATCGGCGAGGCAGCTCCTGCAATAGCTGGGTTAACTCCTCGGTCTGTTGCGACAGGTCACGGGGAATCATGACCCCCAGTAGCTCCAGCCCATCCATGAGTACGTCGATGGACTCAGTATACAGGCCTCGTAATTCAATCAGATTCATCTTGATTAACAGTAGCTGGATTTTTTCTTCAACACGGGTGGCGTGCTGTTCCAGTTCATTGATCAATCGCTCTGATTGCGCAAAGCGGCGACACAGACCTTCACTCTCAGCCAGCACCAGTCCCTGTTCAAAACGAAGGGCATGATGCTGTTGCCAGCAATTCGTCTGATCCAGCAGGCGAATGCTCAATTCGGCGTAGTGTACCGCTGAATCGAAGGCGGTAGCCTGACGTGCTTTTTGTGCGGCCTTCAAACAGAGCTGGGCAACAGTCAGCCGGTCCTGATCCTCGAGCTGTTCAATGCCG
>JBFKTM010000027.1:0-12629 GCA_041636295.1 Oleiphilaceae bacterium | reverse complement strand
CTGGGCGGTAGTTGGTTTCTCTGAAGGGGGCGGAGATCTCATCGTTATAGACCTGCCAAAACGACTTCAGTGTAAAACCGAAATAGATCCCATCATTTTCAGTAATGAGCTTGGAGTAGGTCAGCGGTACTTTCAGGCTCAGTTGCAGCTTCGCTTCCTGGTTATCCATCGGCTCATCAAAGCCAGGATACACATTCTGTTGATAGGGCTCCTGATTGGGATTATCAACATAGCTAAAGGGCAGAATGTAGTTCTGCCGATGAGGGGTAATCACAAACGGATTATCTTCGGTTTTCTTTTCCTCAACAAACCGTTGGGGAATTTCAACTTCGTCATTGCTTAAGCGTTCGCAGTTTTCCTTTAACGCGAGAATTGAACTCTCTTCACCCGCATTCCGAACACTCTCCAGAATACAATCATCGACCTTGCCAGCGATTGTATTGGCAGACATCATGGCACCCAGCAATAACCCTATGCATTTCAAGTTGCTTTTCACGCCCTGTCCCTTTGATCTTTTTACTGTTATTTCACATTAGCTTAACGAATAATTCGTTGGATCTAAGTATAACGGGTTGTACACTATACTTACTGCTAGAATAGCTAATTCATATTGGTTAGTTAGTTCGTATCCGGTAATACCGAACAATTAAAATATGTTCCGTTATAGGTCGGGTTTCGCCTAGAGCTCCTACTTTTAGTAACCCGACAAGTCAGTATCTTAACGGTAATCATTGTCGGGTTAAAACCCGACCTACGCTAAAAAATAGTCGTTTCTGGATGGGAACTAGTTAGTAGAAAACAGTTACTAGAAATTTGTTACCAGCAAGTTGCTATCTCGAATTAATACCTTACATTGCAAGGAGCCTTTGTGCATTCGCTCTCTAAGATTACTAGTCGTTATTGGTATCGTTCTCGTTTGTTTTGGGCACTGGTTGTCGTTGCACTTTATGCCATTATTGGCTTTCTTGTATTACCGGGCATTATCAAGAATACGGCCATTGATCAGATTAAGCAGAACCTGGGTTGGCAAGCCAGTATTGAAAAGGTTGAACTCAATCCGTTTGCCCTGACACTAACCATTCACAAGCTGTCGGTTGTCGATGAACAAGGCGAGACAATGTTCTCATTTGATCGATACCACAATAACATCGAACTTCGTTCACTGACTGAAGGCGCGGTGACATTCGCCAACCTCGAATTGGTCGCACCTTATATCAAACTGGTAGTGGGCACTAACGGTAAAACCAACTTCCAAAATGCCATTGAGAGTAATCGGAGCCGTGAAACTGCCGACCTCGAACCCGATACTTCGGCCAATAGTGCTCCCCCCAAGTTACTGTTTGACGCCATCAAGGTCGAGCGCGGAGCGGTCGATGTGGCTGATTACAGCCAGAACGAAGCTATCGAGCATCAACTTAAACCCATCAGTTTCACCCTGCAAAACTTCTCGACCTTCGTCAATGAGAGTGGTGCCTATCAGTTGGAGATCGCACTGGGAACCGGGCAACGCCTGGCATGGAAAGGCAATATCGGCATCGCCCCCTTTCACTCCAGCGGTTTTCTAAAGGTCGAAAATATCAATGCCCATCGCTTGTGGATCTATGCCCAGGAACACGTTCCCTACAGTCTGGCTAATGCCTTGCTGGGTGTAGAGGGGAGTTATGAAGTCAGTATGGCCGGGAGCAGCCCGCAACTGGATATCAGCAACGCAACCTTCACTCTCGACGATGTCAAGGTGGCTACTGATAAGCACACCGACGCTTTCCTGGGTATAGACAAGATCACCATCGGACCGCTGGACTTTAATCTTGCCAAGCAGAAGCTGGATATTAGCCGACTGACCGTAGATGCGCTGGCCCTGAGTATCGATCGCAGTACCGATGGTACGTTGGCACTGTTATCACCGCTGGACAAAACCAACAACGAATCCGGCAGCGGTAATAGCCAGCAAACCGTCGTAGACAACAGAGATCAAACACTGCCTTTTCAATGGGCTATTGGAGAGTTGTTAGTTAACCAAGGGCAACTGAACATCACCGACCAACAGCCTAAGTCACCGGCCAACATTGTCATTAGTGACATTAATACCCAGGTAACAGGCCTCAGCCAGGACCTGTCGAAAAGCCTCGACTTTGGTCTATCCTATTTTATTCAGCACTCAGGCAAAAGTGAGATAACCGGACAAGTCGTGCCCGTGCCACTGAATCTCAGTGCCGCACTGAACATTGATGACATCGCACTGACAACGATTCAGCCCTACCTCAGCGACCACCTCGGAATGACCATCGAGGAAGGGAGACTGTCAGTCAACGGCAATCTAACACTGGCAGCCAAATCAGAACATGAGGCGCTCGATGGTGGCTTCAAAGGTGCCATTAACATCAACCAGTTCAATACGACCGATCAAACCGTTAACGAGCGTCTGGTCGGTTGGCAGAGTCTGGCCATAGACCCCCTCACCATTCACTTTAATCCGCTTGGCATCGAAATTCGGGATATCCGTTTTGAAGAGCCCTATGGACGTATCATCGTTACGGAAGATCGCTCTACCAATATCGCCCAACTAATGGTGACACCAGAGCCTGCCACCAAAACAAACGAAACGGCTACAAGCGCGCCAAAAGAGAGCAACCAGCCGTCCGCCAATCCGGTTCCCGTCAAGATCGACCGCATACTTTTCAACAAGGGTGCGGCTTACTTCGCAGATCTATCACTGCAACCCCAGTTCGGCACCAGCATCCAGAATATCAGTGGTGAGGTGAGCGGCCTCTCGTCCGACAATCTGGAGAGGGCAAATGTCGATATTAAAGGAACCATCGAAGATTATGGAAAACTTCAGGTAAAAGGCAAAATCAATCCACTCAGTGGAGACCTTTATACCGATCTGGCGGTGACCTTCGACAACATCGAACTCTCTACCATGACACCTTATTCCGGCCGTTACGTGGGTTATGCCATCGACAAAGGTAAACTCGATCTGCTGCTTAACTACAAGATCGCCAATAGAGTACTTGATGGTGACAACCGGCTCGTTATTGACCAGTTCGAGCTGGGACACACGATAGAGAGCGAGGAGGCCGTCAGCCTTCCGTTGGAGCTTGCACTGGCGATATTGAAAGATCGCAATGGCGTAATTGATATCGACCTGCCCACCCATGGCAATATGGATGACCCCGATTTCAAGATTAGCGGCCTCGTCTTACAGGCCCTGATGAACGTGATCAACAAAGCCGCAACGGCACCCTTTGCCATGATCGGTAACCTGGTAGGGGGCGACGCTGATGAGCTCAGTGCGGTGGTGTTTGCGCCTGGCGAGGCCCAGCTTTATCCGGAGCAAGAAACCAAATTGACCAAACTATCAGAAGCATTAAAAGGTCGCCCTCAGTTAATGCTGGAGATTCGAGCGTCCGTTGATCGGGAAGTGGATGGCGCGGCACTGAAAAAACAGAAGTTGGATCGCCAAGTACCGCCTCAAGGTAGCCCCCAGCGACTCGCCAAACTGGAGACCATACTCAGCAACCGCTCCGGCAACGAAGCATTGGAGCAGATCAAAAACGCCAGTCTGCCGGTATCAGCGAATACCGATCAATCCACACAAGAGACTATCGACATGACCCCGTATGAGCAAGCAGTGTACGCGGCCCTGCTCAACACAGAACGCCTGACCGATCTGGAGCTAACGACCTTGGCAAAGCAGCGCATCAGCACTGTTAAAAACCTGCTGGTCAAGCAAAACAGCGTTGATAGTGAACAGGTCTTTGCCCTCCAGCCCTCGCTGGAAGGGCAATCTGAGAAAAGCGGAGTCGCCACTCGCTTTTCACTGACAGCACGCTAATAGCTAGTGTGCTTTACTGAAGGTATGGATTCGCTATCGCTTCCGCTTCACCGGATTCTGCCATCAGTTTCATCGCGGCATTGAGCGCTTTAACAATATCCCCATCGGTCTCTTTGTTTACGGCCATGTACAAGGGGGTCTTTTTAAATGACAGTACCTGCACTAGGCCCGTCATGTCAGCGGCTTCTGAAGCGACATAGGGGCCAGACAGGCCGTCTGTCACCCACAAATCAATCTGATCAAGATCCAATCTACGCGGGTTAAGGCTGTCATTCGCCATGGTCGCAACATTGAACCCTTTTTCCAAAAGATAATTACTCATCACATCATTTTTATATCCGCCAATTCGGTACGGCTTGGCATCATCCAGATTTTTAAGTTTGATGGTGGATCCTGGCTTGGCAAACAGTACCCATTGGATATTAGCCAAAGGCCCAATCCAATGAAAGTAAGGGTCACGCTCTTCGGTTTTCGCAGTACAGTATATGGCGTGGTTGGGTTTTTTCTTCGCTCGCTCTAGCCCGGTCGTCCAATTGCGCAGTTTCAAAGAGTAGTCTACCGAGGCGTGCTTCATTATGGTTTTGACCATTTCTGTACACAACCCCGTAATATCCTCTTTGTCATGGGCAAATGGCTGACCACTCACCGACATGTTATAGGGGGGGTAATTTTCGGTATAGATATGTAACTTGTCTGCTGCCCAACTTGGAATGCTGAAGCCTAGCAGCATGACTAGAGAACACCCGATTTTTAATTTTGACCCCATATACTTCTACCCCTTATTTTAAGTTTAATATTGCCGCGCGAGTTAGTGACTTTAACTCATTTATTCTAGGCCAAATACAACCGCTGTATGTGTACAATTTGTAACCAGAACACCTAGTGTAACGCGCCCTTTAACCAACAGATCAGTTCATCAACCGGTTTCGGTTCACAGATCAAACGCCCTTGTGCCACGGAGCCATCCAACGCCCTCACCAGGTTAAGATCATACTCACTCTCAACCCCTTCACACACCACCGTCATTCCGAGGTCATGGCTCAGCTTGAGGCATGAACCGAGCAGGATTCTAGCGATCTCGTTGTCAAAAGCGCCTGTTACAAAGGCTCGATCAATCTTCATCTCGGTAAATGGCATATTGAGCAGGTTATTAATGGACGCATATCCGGTTCCAAAGTCGTCGATTGCCAGTTTGAAGCCCATCATCCGCAGTCGGTGCAGGGTCGCCATCGCTTCAAAGTCGTTCACAATATCGACACTCTCAGTGATTTCGAAGGTAACCCTATCCGGCGCAACCCCCTTTTTCTCAAGCTGCGTTAAACAGTGATCCGGCAACTGGCGCAGACCCAGTAGCGATGCCGATAAGTTAAATGAGAGATTAAGCGGATAACCGAGCTGCTTTAGCTGTTGAATGTCACCGAGCGCCTGATCCAACAGCATATTGGTCATGGTGTAGATGACACCTTCTCGCTCAGCCATCGGTATAAATATATCTGGTGGAATGGCCCCCAACGTGTCGTGCTGCCAGCGAGCCAGGGCTTCAACCCCAACCACCTTTCCGTTACGAATATCGACCAGCGGCTGGTAGTGGGTCGTAATCTGTCGATTACTCACCGCGTCGAACAGGTCACCCAGCTGCAGGTGACGGAATGGATCATCGGCTTTTCCTGTCACGTTGCTTGAGCGCTGCAGCACGTTGCCCAGCTCAACAGCATTGACCGGTTTGGGCAGCACCCCAACCACATTAACCGAATACAAACGCGCCACTTCAAGCACGCCCCTCAACACGCTTTTATCCATACTGCTAATAATGACCAATCGTCCAGTAAAGTTTCTGGTGGCTAACTCTCGCATAAGCTGTATGCCGTCCATTTGCGGAGCACAGAGGTCAAAGATCATGACATCAATTTGTTGAGGAAATTGATCGACCAGCACTAACGCTTCAACCCCCGAAGTCGCCGCCTTAATATCCGAAACGCCCAAATCACTGAGCATAGAGACCATCTGTTGCTGCATCACAGGGTTATCTTCAACATTTAAAAACATGAAACTACTCACAAGGGTATCAACAGCACTTAAAGGGTGGAATCAAGCTGCGCATTGATACATTCTTTGACAATAAATTGAGGCGGCTATTGTAGAGCGGCAGAGATAGATTAAAATCAGGAATAAGGCCTAGTATATCCGTGTCTGGTAGTAGGATGCACTAGGACATTAGGCTTAGTGAATGCGATAAGTTAATGCTATAAACTTATTCATAAACGCTATAATATGCAACACTCCATCGACATTACTTAACGGTTTAATTGATACCGGCTTACACCTTATGATTTAAGGTCGGCGTTGATGGGTACTTTGCCCCAGGATGGACTATAGCCCCAATACGATGAAATTTTTAATTGCAGATGATCACGGTATATTCCGCCGTGGCTTGAAAATGATCCTGATGGATCTCTACCCTGACGCAACGATTCTAGAAGCGGATTGTGCTAAAAATAGCCTGCAACTGGCTGCTGAGCATCCAGACCTAGACTTAATTCTAATCGATCTGCAACTACCTGATAGCCCAGGACTAGAGCTGCTAGCACAAATACAACAGCGCTTCATCACCCTGCCATGCGCGGTCATTTCGGCCGATGAACGGGCCGACACCGTGCGTAAATCTCTCGACGCCGGGGCCCTCGGTTATATCCCCAAGTCTGCCAAAAATGCCGTGATCACCAGCGCGATTCAACTGATATTGTCGGGGGGTATGTATGCACCACACGAATTACTCAGTAATATACCCACCAGTGCGGAGCCTGCACCGGCATCAATGGGCCCCACGAACCTGACCTCACGCCAACTTGAAGTGCTACAACTTATGGCTGAAGGTCTGGCAAACAAACAGATCGGCGACCGTTTGAACATCGCACCAGGCACAACCAAAGCCCATATCAGTGCGATCTTTCGCGAGCTGAATGTCACCAATCGCACTCAGGCCGTCGCTTCAGCACAAAAACTGAATTTAATCTAACCCGACTAAGGCTACCTCACTATTGCCGGGGGCCTTCAGCCTTGAGGATACTTCTGCAGACCGTGCGAAGCTGGGCCGGTTTTATCGGTTTATACAGCAAGGGGTAGGGCGTATCGTGGGCCAGCCGAATACCTTCCGGGGTGTTCTCACCAGTTATCAGAATACTGGGGATATTGCGCTTTAAATAGTGCTGTAGCTGACCGATCGCCTCGATTCCGTTCAAATCCTCCGCCAGACTGAGATCACTGATGATAAGATCCGGCATCTGTTGGGAGCTCGCCAGCAAGGAGATTGCATCGTCCAGCGTCTGTACAATCATCGGCTGCAGCTGCCAGGACTCCAGAACACTTTTCATCCCCAGCAACACCGCCGGATCATCATCCAGCACCAATACTCGCTTACCCTCGATAGGTTGCTGTATGGTAACCGCCAACGGCTCCTCAACCGACCGGGCTTCCCCTTCCGGCACCTGAACCACAAACAGCGAGCCTTTATTCGGCTTGGATTTGACACTGACTTTATGCCCCAGCAAGTCACTGGTTCGCTTTACTATCGCCATACCCAACCCTAGCCCTTTGCTACGATCACGCTCCGGGTTATGCAACTGAACAAACTCACCAAAGATACGTTGCTGGTCTTCCTGTTTGATACCGATTCCGGTATCTCGCACCTCGATAAAAAGTTCGTCATCACGACGCCGACAACAGACCAGAACGCCCCCGGTTTCGGTATATTTGATCGCATTGGCAAGCAAGTTTGCCACTATTTGCTCTAATAGATGAGGATCACTCTTCACCAATACCTCAGTCTTCCGGATGCGCAACCACAACCCTTTCTCCTCTGCTTGGGTCTGATACACCATCTCAAGGCGACGAAACAAATCCTGTAGCGGAAAATCTTCGACCTGTGGCGTTAATACCCCAGCCTCCAGTTTGGAGAGGTCCAGCAGCGCATTAAACAGCTGCTTCATGGTATTGAGTGAATCACGCAGGTTGTTATGTATCTCTCGACCATGGTCATCATTGATATGCGGCTCTAATGCTTCAACAAACAGGGCCATAGCGTGTAGCGGCTGACGTAAGTCATGACTGGCGGCCGCCAGAAAACGGGTTTTATCCTGAGTGGCTTTTTCGGCATCCCAACGGGCCTGCTGAGCCGCCATTGCTGATAGTTTGGCCTGAAAACGCTCATGTACAAACTTACGATTTGACTCGGAGAGTTCAACGGTGCGCGCCTGCACCATTTTTTCAAGATTGTCTTTATGGTGATTCAGTTCGGCTTCCACCACTCGACTGTTGCGGATACTACGCCCCAGACCGCTCAATAATGTGTACACGGTGTTGGCCAGCAACTCGAACTCGTCATCGACACGCCGGGAATATTCAAACCGATATAGGTCAGGGCGTTCCGGCTTAACTTTGGAGAGCCATACCACCATCGCCTTTAATGGGCGGCTTACCGAAAGATTGAACACCACCAGAAACATCGCAGAGAGGAGTACGGTATAGGCAACCCCAAACAGCACCGCACGAAAGAACCGGTCAAGAAACTGTTTCGCCACATAGTATTGGTCAACGGATATTTCCAGCAACCCGATCTCTGCCCCCACCCGATGCTGATGAATAGGCAGGGTAAAGGTTCTATTTTCACCAAATAGCCAGATCACCAATCCGGAAAATTTACCGGTTAGTGGCTCACGCTCTTTCTTTGCTACAAGGCCATATTCCGCATCCAATAGCCGTACCTGGAAGAGGGCTGGATTTTGAAAAATACTGTCGGCTACCGCATCGGCCAGTTCACTATTAAAGTTATAAAGCGCCTGCCGGGCCTGGGGGATAAACATACTGGCGGTTTCCAGCGTACTCTGTTCGATATACCGCTTTTCCGAGTTCAAATCGAATGCCAGCTGAGTACCAATATATAGTCCCCCCAGCAGGATTGTCATCACTATGGTATTTCTGGCCAGCCGGTATGTGATGCTATTACTGACCTTAACGGACATATCTATCTCTCCTGAATCCAGCCCTTTGTGCGGCCGAAACCTTAGTTGAGTTGCCTACAAATGCCTATCTGCAATTTGTCCTAGGACTTTTATCCTACCACCACCTCACCTTGGTAATCCCTATTTCCGATTTTTTATTTTTGTAATGGTTTGTAATATCTACTCTGAATTAATTGGGCGACATCAGGCAGGTATTCATCATGAAAAAAACCAAACATACACCACGTTCAGTGGCACACTCTGTATGGTCAAAACTTATGAAACGCCCGCCCTCACAACAGCAGCCCTGGCCAGACGATTCGATGCATTTGAATCAGGATGCTGTCGACTGGGATATGTCGCCCAAGGAGGCACTGCAGATTCCTACGCTAAAGCGCACCGCCTCGAATCAAGCGATGGACAATGGGGCAAAGCCGTCAGCGCTCCCTCAGCCAACCAATCTGTTGACACATCCGATGGCATTTTCCGCCGATGAGCTGACAACCATCACCCATGATATTCAGATACTGGAAGGCAACTTTAACACCCGAATGCCACACATTAACCGTCCAGCCGCCAATACAGACATGGCCAAGTCTACGCCCACCAAGGGGCGGGTTTTGGTGGTCGATGATTCCGTGACCATTCGAAAGTTGTTGATCAAGATACTGGAAGGTTTCGGGTTAGAAGTCAGAACCGCGACCGATGGCCATGACGCCCTGGCACAACTGAGATACTTTAAGCCTAACCTTATTATCACCGAACTGCAGATGCCAACAATGAGCGGAACCAGCCTCATGAACAGAATTCAACGGGATTCACGGCTGATGCATACCCCTGTCATTGTCATCGGCAGCAACATGTCGGAGAGCAGCATTGAAAACCTTACGGCCTTTGGTGTCGCCGATGTGTTGAACAAGCCATTTCAAATGGAGGAGGTGCATGAGGTAGTATCAAAGTTTTGCTCCATCCCGGAACTCAATCCCTCGGAGAACGCCCAAAAGGTGGTCGGTATCGTCTCGGACTGCTCCTCTCAACGGCAAACATTGCGCAGCCTGCTTGGCCGTCAAGGCTATCGGGTATCGGTCGATAGTAACTGTATGAACCTGGATATAAACCTGCTAGCCAATAGGTCAACGGTCAATGCCTGGATCATCGGCACTACGCTGGAAGACCCATTTGAGATACTGGATGAACTGGAACAGTGTTTCGATGTACCCACACTGTTGGGCGTTGAGAGTCCACCCACGCAACACAATGACCGTTATGCAAAATGGGAAGGCAATATCCTCGATAAATTAGCAGCAATGCTAGGTCAGCAGACGACGGTTCAAGGGGAGTGTGCGTAATCAAGCTTCAGGCTCATCAACGTGCAAAGCAATTTGGGCTAGTTCATGCATTAGTGAAAACCAGAAATTATCGACCTATCGTGGCGACGCGTTAGCGTCGCAATGGGGCTACCTAACACGACTACACCTAACCGAACCAAAATAGCTGAACGAGCTTACGTATCTTTGCCATCTCTGCCATCTCTGCCAAGGGAAATACTTGCCTAGCTATTTCATGTCATTAGCTGTTTGTTGAGAGGGCTCCCTAATTAGCACTTCGGCAGAGATACCTAAACCTTCACTCAACTTTCGAATCATATTCAAGCTTAGAGTGCGTGTACCATTCAAGACTTCTGTTACTTTGGGAGCTGAGCCGATAAAAGGAGCAAGATCTTTCTTTTTCAGTCCTTCTTGCTCCATACGGAACAAAATTGCATCTATAGGATCAGGAGGATCCATTGGAAAGTTCTCTTGCTCATAACGCTCGATTATAAGCGCTAGCACATCTAGTTCATCCGCTTCACAAGTGCCCGGTGCAGGATCAGCATCCATCAGGCTCATTAAACGTTCTAACGCTTTCTCATGTTCCTGGTCTGACTTTATTAATTTAATATGGCTCTTCATATCCTCATCCCTCAAAAACTCTGCTTATCGTACTCCGAGTGGGTTCCTACCCACTCAACAACAGCAATGCCATTTTGATACCGCACCTTTACGACCAAGCGGTAATGGTTTCCCTTAATGTTAAAAATAACTCGATTATTGGACAGAAAGTCTGCGCTTCGGTACCGGTCTTTTATATCTTGGGGCGTTTTCCAGTTTGCCTTTTCTGCTTCATCAAACCATGCATCCAATGCCTTCTTAGCATTCGCATGTTGTCGGCTAAACGTATTTAACTTGTCTCTTCCTAAGACCTTCATTACGACCTCAAGTTCCCTTTTTGGGAACTATAGTTTAAATTCCCAAAAAGGGAACTATTTAATTGATAGACAGTAAAGCTAAGTATTACTCTTGTGATTTGCTGCACAATGGAAACTATCAATTCTCCATAACTTTGCTCTATCAAGAAAGCGAATTCTAACCTTAAGCGTTAGCTCTCCCCCTTTTACGCTGCTTCTGCTTAACTAGCATCGGTTTTAAAACAGTCATTTTCACCATTCAAATCCATTTTATAGCGCACACTTGTATTTATATATTGTTAAATTAGTATGAATTTAATGGTCATGTTACATCATTATATTCTTACTTTAACGACCTTATAGTTTAAAAACATAATTATTGACACCTGTACGCTCAATCTATATCTTTATTTTCAGCATACAACTGTAAGCCTAATAGATTTATATAGAGATCAGATTGCGGAGTACAAAAATGGAATTCGTGACCAATACATTTGACGTATCAAGTCTTGGTACTCAACTAACCAACAAGGTCAAAGCGCTACCAGGCCATTTGACGAGTGCAGCAAAATCCGCGCTAGGGTGGCTGCCGTCAAATAACACGCAGACAGAGGCACCGCTTGTCACGGATACCGCACGCCCCCATATTCCCGCAACACTCACAGCGGTGACGCTGGAAACCCACGATACCAAGAGTTACTTTTTCCAACCCTCGGAGCCTCTGAACGCCTACAAGGCCGGATCGCATATCAATATTGCCTTTGAGGTCGATGCGTCAACCGTCAGCCGCACCTACACCCTCTCATCCAGCCCGAAACATGCTGCAGGTTTTACAATCACCGTTAAGCGGGTCACCGGGGGGCAAGCGTCAAACTGGCTTTTCGACAATCTGAACGTCGGTGATCAGCTATTGGTCAGTCAGCCCCAGGGAGATTTCGTATTACCCTATCAGCCCGCGGGTAAACTACTTATGTTGTCTGCCGGCAGTGGTATTACGCCGGTTATGTCGATGTTGCGCTATTTGACCGAAACCGGTAATCGCAGCGACATCCTGTTTCTTCACTATGCCCAGAGCCCCGACGATATTATCTTCCAACACGAACTTAAGACGTTGGCCGCCAACCATACCAATATCTCAGTTCACTGCTCCGTTGAGCGAGGCAGTACCACCGATGCGTTGCACCAAGGCCGAATCAGCAAGCAGCAGCTGGCGACAATCGTACCGGATATTCTGGAGCGAGAAGTGTATCTCTGTGGCCCACAGCCATTTATGAAGGCGACATTGGCGATTCTGAATAAACTCGCATTCGACCCGACACAACTCCATCTTGAGAACTTCACGGCCGATCTAGACGCAGCCGTTGAGCTGGGCTATTCGGCCGCTTTGACCTTCACCTCCCTTGATCGAAGCATTCAGGCAACGCCGTCAAAAACCCTACTGCAAGAGGCAGAAGCCGTCGGCCTGCAGCCCGCCGCCGCCTGCCGCATGGGGATCTGCCGTACTTGTCGATGCAAGAAACAGTCAGGCACCACCATCAACCTGGTAACAGGCGAAGAGTCCAGCCAAGAG
>JBFKTM010000026.1:0-12836 GCA_041636295.1 Oleiphilaceae bacterium | reverse complement strand
GTTGAAGCGAATCAGCAGTCGGTTATGAACCTGAGACGTTATCGTTCATTGTTCAATAATGCGGTAGAAGGCATCTTTCAAATATCGCTCAATCGTCGATTTATCGATGCGAACCCCGCCATGGCTAAAATGCTGGGTTTTCAGTCCCCGAAGACGTTAATTAAAAATGTAAGGGATGCCTTGAGTCTTTGCTACCCACGCCAGGATGATCTGCAAAAGGTGATTGAAACCATTGAGCAGGGGAATGAAATCTATGAAATGGATGCTCGTTATATCGGGCGTTTAGGGGAAGAGTGCTGGGCCACCTCAACGGTTCGTATTATTTATGACAAAAATAATAATCCGTCGCATCTTGAAGGCACCTTTGTTGATATTACCGAGCGGGTTGAACGTGAGCGAGTGGAGCGTGAGCGTGAGCAAGACCGGCTTGAGCGGGAGGTGGCTGAAGCGTCGGCTGCGGCCAAGAGTCAGTTTCTGGCTAACATGAGTCATGAGATACGTACACCGCTAACGGCCATTATTGGTTATGGCGAATCATTGCTGGATGATTCGTTAACCGAAGAAGAGAAACATGAGTCATCGGAAGTGGTGGTTCGTAGCGGTAAGCACCTGTTACAGCTGATCAACGATATTCTTGACCACTCCAAGATTGATGCAGACAAGCTGGAAACAGAGATAATGACGGTCAACCTGCTATCGGTGTTGAATGAGATAAAGACCTATTTCTACCCGAGAGCCATGGAAAAGAATCTTGATTTTACGATTCAGTATGACTTTCCTCTGCCCGAAGAGATTCAGACCGACCCCACCCGATTGAAACAGATTCTGATCAATCTCTGCGCCAATGCGCTCAAGTTTACTGATCAGGGAGGGATCTCACTGTTTGTACGTTGTGAACGCGAAACGGAGCAGTTAATCATAAAAATTATTGATACCGGTATCGGGGTTAAACAAGAGCAGCTCGATAAGCTATTTGACCCGTTTGCCCAAGCCGCACCGTCTATTGCAAGACAATACGGTGGAACCGGATTGGGACTCAGTATCTCTCGTCGCCTGGCTGAAATGCTAGGCGGAACCATCAGGGCCAGTAGTGTCTATGGCGAGGGCAGTGAGTTTGAAGTCGTCATTGCGACGGGGCCGCTGCAACAGGCCAACTTTGTAAGGGATCGAAGTGAGCTGCATCTTCAGCGAGCAAAGTTGAAAATAGCGACGGCCCCTCGATTAAAAGGACGCATACTCTATGCCGAAGACAACGAAATTAATCGTCGACTTATCAAACAGTTGGTGAGTCGGACCGGCGCGTCTCTGACGCTGGTGCACAATGGTGCTGAGGCGCTTGAAGCAGGCACCCGTCATAACGAACGCTTTGATTTAATTCTAATGGATATACAGATGCCAGTCATGGATGGACGAGACGCCACAGCAGCCTTGAGAGAGGCCGGGGTCAATACCCCTATAGTCGCGTTAACAGCGAATGTAATGGCACAGGATATCGACGAGTACAAAGAGGCGGGCTGCACTGAAATAATGGCTAAACCGGTGGAGAAGAGCCCATTTTATAGTCTGTTGGCTCGGTACCTTGAACCCGACACCGTGCAACCGCTCCATGTGCCGGTAAAACAGTCTGCGGCTGAGCGCCAAATGCTAAGTGGCAAAGTGCTGTTGGCGGAAGACAATGCGGATAACCGGCTGTTGATGACGCGTTATCTGGCAAAACTGGGAGTGGAGACAATTACGGCAGAAGATGGCCGAGAGGCGGTCAGTGGTGCTATGCGAGAGTCTGTTAATCTCGTGTTGATGGATCAGCATATGCCTGAGATGAATGGTCCTGAGGCAACTAAAATGCTGCGTCAAACCGGTTTTGCTCGTCCAATATTGGCTTTCACTGCCAGCGATGAAGCTGAGGATATTTCGGTCATGCTGGAGGCCGGCTGTAATGGCGTAATTGAGAAGCCGGTCAAGCTGGAACAGCTCTACCAGACTCTGAGCGAGTACCTGTCTGTTGCTGAAGCATCTAACGGGGAGCAGCAGATCGAAGACCCGTGGTGTGATCCTGACATTTTGCCTATTGTGCAGCAGTTTGTTAAGGGGATCCCCAATCGCATTGTCGCCATGAAGCAGTCGTTCACCGAGAGTGACTGGGTAAGCTTGTGTGGTCAGGCCCACCAGGTTAAAGGAACCGCCGGATCGCTGGGATTTCCGGATTTGACCGCCCGTGCAAAAAGCCTGGAGAGCGCATTAAAACGAGACGATACCAGCGATGTTAATACGCTGTTTGAACAGTTCCTGTTGGAAGCTGAACGCGCCATCACGCGTTTTAAAGAGGCTTGATGGGGGCGAATTAATTGAATTTTAGTTGGGTTAACTTGATGATTTTCTTCAAAACCCGAAACCATAGTCTATGCTAATGAATAGAGTAACCCGTAATGAATAGGTATGATTTGCACGATCAAAAGACCGAAAGATACTTTGTAAATACGATGTACGGCACCTATGCTGACATTTTGTTTATTCTCTTCCCATTTTTAGTGATTGCCTTGCAGCGCATCTGGAATGAAGAGGGTATCGAAATTCTAAAACAGCCAGATCTTTCGGTCGCCGCTGCCATATTGGCCGGGATGGGGGTTGGTAAATTTGTATTAGGGTTGATTGGCGAACGAGATCTGGGGCACTACAAAGAGCGGATCGTCTTTTTTATTGCGGTAACGCTCTTTTTTGTACTGGGGCCTTCGCTGATTCTCATTATTAAAATTGTTAATGAGGATAACGTACCGAAGTTTGTTGTCTTCGCTCAGCCCATTCTGTTAATAATAGCGATTGCACTCTATTCAACATCGGTCAGCATCAGTAATATTCTTACCCGTGTTGTCGATAAACCTGAAGAGAGTGATGATGACGCTTTGGATCAGTTGGCAGGCGGTGAAATACCTTTGCCATTGGTTATACAGACAAAATCTGAACCGGGTAATTTAAAAGGAACGGCTGACTAGGGATGCGGTATTTAGCATATCGAGTTGTTGGATAAATATAATTATACGAGGTAGAAGTCATGCGCAAAATCAGTGTGCTCATGGTGGAAGATGAAGCTGAGATGCGAGACCTGCTGCGCAATACATTGCAGAAAGTGGGTATAGAAGTGATCGGTGAGGCCGAGGATGGTAAAACCGCATTAGAGGCTTGCGTCGAGACCGCCTATGATATTGTAACACTCGATATTGGGTTGCCCGATATGGATGGCCTCTCGGTATTGCAAGCGATGAAACGGCTGAATAAAAAGGCGTTTATTGTTCTGGTCACAGCCGATGACTCTATCGAGAGTATTCAAACCGCCATTAGCAGTGGTGCCAATGGTTATGTCGTGAAGCCCTACTCTTACGAAAAAATTCTGGATGTCATCAATAACTATATGATGACCAATCAAATGGGAGATGACGTAATCAGGGATATTAATAACCCCTCCCTGTAGAGGAACTACATACCTCGTACTGTTACCTTTTGAAGGGGCAAATAAATGCCCCTTTGTTATTTTTCCTTTTTTGTTTTATCTGACTCTGTTGGTTGCTTTGTTCAGGCTAGCGTTTGCTATTGATGACGGTTGTTGAGCTGTGTGCTTGCAGGAGGCTTAATATCAGAAGTCGTGGTGTCGGCCTATCACCGGGGCCATTACAGGTGTTGCAGGCGCTTCCACGTCTCGTGCAGGATCATCGCATCATTGGCGGCACGGTGAGTCACAATACCCATCTCTTTGATCACTGACTCACGAACACTCTGCCACTGATTGATCTGTTTACTATTGAGCAGCATCGAGATTGAATCGAGGTGAAAGGTTGGTTTGTTGTTGGCGGCCTTGAATAGTCGGTGTAACCAAAAGCTATCGAACGTCCATGCATCGCAAAATACGTCGTCTGTTAAAAGTTCATTAAGCTGATGAGCGACCTCGCGAACTTCCATTCCCTCTTCGATTAACTGCTCTCTGGCGATGCCATGAATTTGTTCAGCGGATTCAGACCAGTCTTTCCATAGTACATGGGGTTTGATCAACCAACTATGTGTGCTGCTGTCAGGCAGGCAGATACCCACTTCAATAGGAAAGCTGTCGATCAAGCTAAGGCTAGAGGCTTCAAAGTCAATAAAAACGGGTTGGGAGGAGGCGTTCATTTCGGCGAGGATACTGCGCTCATGTCGTTGTATTATTATGATAGTTCCGTATTACGTGGGTATTGCACTTTTTAATCTACAGTGCGATGACTTCATGATCTACGGAACGGCGGCGGGCCTTTGCTATGCCGCTATAGTAACGGTTTTGTCATCGGCCCTGCAATTTGTTATTCGGTAAATATCGCTAATTCATACTGTTTTGTTTAATCACCTTAGACAAGGCACTCGATGCCGGGCCCGTAAGGGGGGTGTAGATTAGCTGGTTCCCGGCAATCTCAGGGAAGTACACAACCATTCTCGGCCCTGAATCAAGTTTCTTATGGTAGATGACCGTCAGTAAACCGGGCCGTTCATCCGCGATATATTTAATCATCTCTCGATGACTGTCTTGTGACAGGTCGATCAGAATAGCTTCTTCTGTCGTTTTGAATCCTTCGGCGCTAAAGAGCATCTTGGTAACATGGTCACGGAGTTTTTGAAAGTCAGGGCTGCGCGGCTCTTCGGCTATCTCTTCAGCCTCAACGACCATCTTCGCTTCAGGTAGCGCGGTTGTTGCTGTCTGAAATTCATCAAAGGAGGGCGGAATACCAGCGGCGGTGGCGGGTAGTTGCTCAATATCGTCAAAAGAGACGATCTGGCTCACGGTGGTCTCTGTCGTTTTTTGGGCATTGATACCCACTAGAGTCCAGGCGACAGTACTGGTCAATAACAAAAATCCGGTAAATGGTCGGGCAGTTGATCGTGCAGACACTTTAGCCGGAAGCGGCTTCATTAGACGGTAACCCGCCAGCAGTGAAAGGCATGCCGCAATTATGCAGGCAATCGTAACGCCCATTGATATTGTCGTGATTTCTGGTGACATTACTTTCCCTCCTCGTAACAACGAGGTTGCGGAGCAACAATAAAACAGGCTATAAGGTACAGCCCAACCCCTCTAACAAACCCTCTATCGAATAGGGGTTACTATAAGTTATAGCAGATCAATGTAAAATCGGTTTAGCTTTTTTCCATAATTGAGGGACTGGTCACCTTTATCTTGGTAGCTTGAGGTATGGTTAGTGCATTCTCATGAATGCCGTATAGACCTGCCGAGGCGATATGGAATTGCACTGCATCTGGCGGGGTTAAGAAGTGAGTTTAAGGGTAAAACGTATGAGGTTAACCAACCCTTTGGAGTGGGGGGTAGCGAATTTGCCGAGGCCGTTGGCTTCGCGTATCCGCCTGTGCAACAAAGCCGCCCTTTTCCTATTCATCACTACAGCACTGTTTTCTATTGTTATCGATTCTACCTACGGCATTGAGATTGCCTCGATCTTTGCTGTTGAGTCGAGCCTGTTTTTATTGGTTCTACTGGTCAATCGGTACCGCTTTTATACCGTTGCCCGGCTGTTACTGCTTTCGGTGCTTTGTACGGCCACTTATGTTCTTTCCAGCCTATTAGGCCAGTTTTCCTACATTTTTCTGTTCTATTTCGCCGGTATTGCGGGTCCCTTTGCTTTGTTTTTAGATCGAGAGCGTTGGCAGCAGGTAACGGCGGCGGTGCTGGCGACCGGATTGGTTATTCTTGATCTGATAGTACAGTATCACCTATTTTCTGAAGTCGATGATCAACAGGATGCACTTGCAATCATTCGTTTTTTTACCATTCCCTGCGCCTTTATCGCGACCTTGCTAATGATTCTCAGTTTGCTGAGGGATAATCAACGGGCCGAACAGCAGGCCTATCGCAACCAGAGAAAGCTGGAAACCATCGTGACCTCGCTGAACGAAGTGGTTTATGAGATTGATGAGAACTACCGAATCATCGATGTGTGGGCCAGTGACGATAGCTTGTTGCCGGTTCCCAGAGAGACCGAAGGCTACCGTTCCATTCAAACCGCGTTGCCGCCAGATCTGTATCAGCGCTTTAAAGAGATGATTGACGAGGCACTGTTTGTGGGGGTTACTAGCCAGCTGGAGTATCGCTCTCCTAACAACCAGCGCTGGTATCAGGCCAGAATAGTGCCCACTAATAATTTTGATGACACCGGTAAGCGGGTATCGCTTTCGCTGGTCGATATTTCCGC
The DNA here is from genome assembly GCA_041636295.1 of Oleiphilaceae bacterium. Taxonomy (GTDB): domain Bacteria; phylum Pseudomonadota; class Gammaproteobacteria; order Pseudomonadales; family Oleiphilaceae; genus Alkalimarinus. The sequence goes on along the minus strand of JBFKTM010000026.1, from coordinate 6,612 downwards.
CGAGAAGGAGGCCGAATACCGGGTCAGAATGAGCGAGCTTCGTTTTCGCAGCATGGCTGAAAATGTGCCCGGTGTGATTGTCGAGTGGTGTGTAAACCGAGAGTCTCGGCGTTGGTGGTTCAATTATGTCAGCCCACAAGTGGAGTCACTGCTTGGTTTAACGCCGGACGCCTGTTTAGGGGATGCCAACCATCTGTTGGACTTTATATATGCTGAAGATAAAAAGGCGTTTTTTCGAAGTTATCACAAGGCGGCGTCGAGCAAGAGTCGGTGGCTGTTTTCGTTCCGCATCAAATTAGATAATCAGCAGACCAAATGGGTGTCCGGAGTGTTTACACCCATTGAGCATAAAGCGAGTCTGGTGGTTTATCACGGTATTCTGATGGATGTCACGGCGGCACAAACCTATCAAGAGGAGTTATTGGCGGCAAAAGAGTCGGCAGAAATAGCGACTCAAGAGAAATCTAACTTTCTTTCGGTGATGAGTCATGAAATAAGGACACCCTTGAACGCCGTGATTGGGCTCTCTGACCTGTTATTGCAAGAGTCACCGCGACCAGATCAGGCGGTGAACCTGAGCACCCTTAAATTTTCAGCAGAAAGCCTGCTGGCATTGATTAATGATATTCTTGACTTCAGTAAGATCGAAGCCGGGAAGATCTCGCTCGAAGCGGTGCCTTTTGATCTGCAGGCCATGGTGCGGGGCGTTGTCACCTCCATGGATTATCAAGCGGAAGAAAAGGGTATTCAGTTACGCTGCAATATTGATAGCCGGGTGCCCGCGTTGGTGGTCGGTGATCCGACACGACTCTCGCAGATATTAAATAATCTGGTCTCCAATGCCGTCAAATTTACCAAACAGGGTTTTGTTGAAGCTAAAGTGGAGCGACTCCGGCATGCTAACAGTTGTGTCTCTCTGAGGTTCAGTATTATTGATTCCGGCATTGGTATTGCCCCGGATAAACAGCAGAAAATATTCCGCTTTTTCAGTCAGGCGGATAACTCCGTAACGCGGGAATTTGGTGGTACCGGGCTGGGCCTGTCGATTACCCGTAGTCTGCTCGCTTTTTACCATAGTGAAGTGACGTTGACCAGTGAGCCGGGCCAGGGGTCGACCTTCCAGTTTGAACTGACACTGCCTGTTGCTGCGGTGGAACCTCGCAGTACCGGTAATCAACCACTCATGAAACCAGACATTGATCTGCACGGCCTGCGTATTCTATTAGTTGATGATAATCGAGTGAATATACTGGTGGCGATGAAGCTGCTGACGCGATGGGGGGCCGATGTGGATATGGCGGAAGACGGTGAGCGTGCCGTCGCTATGGTTCAACAGACCGCTTATCACGTGATTCTAATGGATATTCAGATGCCGGGAATGGACGGTTATCAAGCGACGCGGGCAATTCGTTCCATTGCGGGCGAGCGCTTCAAGACGGTGCCCATTATTGCACTCACCGCAACGGTCATCGATGAGGTGCTAAGAAAGGCTGAACGTGCCGGGCTAAATGGCGTGCTGCCAAAGCCTATTCGCCCAGCGGTGCTAAAACAGAAAATGGCCTCCTATGTACCCGCAACAGGATTTGTTGAGTAAGAAACTTTCCCCTGACTTCCCGCAGTCGTACAATACCCCCAAATTGATTCAAGCCCATTTGTGCTAATCACCAGTAAATCTGTCAATTGGTATACCATGTCTGAAAAAGTTGTTGTTATCTACTCGGGAGGGATGGACTCCTTCACCTTGTTACACAAGGCGATCAATGAAGGGAAAAAGGTGTATGCGCTCTCGTTTAACTACGGACAGCGCCACTCCAAAGAACTGCATTATGCACAAAAAGTGTGTGATGACTTGGGTATTCCCCATAAAGTGGTGGATATTACCTCAATCAATCAGCTGCTTCTGGGCTCTTCCCTAACCGACGATATTGAAATACCGGAAGGGCATTATGAAGAGGAGAGCATGAAATCAACGGTGGTGCCCAACCGCAATATGATTATGCTCTCACTGGCGGTGGGCTATGCGGTCTCGATACATGCGGCGGCTGTCTATTACGGTGCTCATGGTGGTGACCATGCGATCTATCCCGATTGTCGTCCTGAATTTATCGGCAAGATGGATGCGGTGTCACAAATTGCCAACTATGAACCCGTTGATATTGTTGCGCCATTCTCACACCAGAACAAAATAGACATTCTTCGGCAGGGGCTGGCCATGGGGCTTGATTATGGCAAGACCTGGACATGCTACAATGGCCGTGATCGTGCTTGCGGTAAGTGTGGCTCCTGTCAGGAGCGCCTTGAGGCGTTTGCCAAGAATGGCATGGTTGATCCGCTACCCTACGAAACGGCCTGATCGCTGTAGTCACTTCATTTTGCCCACCGGTTCGAAGGTAACTTATGTATCGCGTTAAAGAGATGTTTTACAGTCTGCAGGGCGAAGGCGCACAGTCTGGTCGTGCCTCGGTTTTTTGCCGCTTCAGCAAGTGTAATTTATGGACCGGGCGGGAAAAAGACCGCGCCGAGGCGGTTTGTAATTTTTGTGATACGGATTTTGTCGGCACCGATGGTCAAAATGGGGGTCAATTTGACACCCCCCAAGCGTTGTCAGAGGCTGTAAGTCAGCGTTGGGCAATGGGTCAGGGAGATGGCGTCAGCAGTAAAAAAGTGAAGCCCTATGTGATATTTACCGGTGGTGAACCCTTGCTGCAGCTCGACGAAGCACTGATCGACGAAATGCATCGGTGTGGCTTTGAGGTCGGGGTTGAAACCAATGGGACTCGCCCTGCCCCGGCCGGTATTGATTGGCTCTGTGTCAGCCCTAAAGCGGATGCCGAAGTGGTGTTGACACAGTGTGATGAAGTGAAGTTGGTGTATCCGCAACCCCTGGCCCAACCGGAGCGGTTTGAGGCCATTGAAGCCCGTCACTATTTCCTGTCGCCGATGGCAGACCCTGCGGTTATATCCGGCACTGATCAGGTCAAAGCCAATAATATGCGGCTGGCCACCGAGTACTGTCTTAAGCATCCGCAATGGCGATTGACTCTGCAGATGCATAAGATTTTGGGAATAGATTGATAGAGAACAAGCGGACTCCCTTCAATTTATTCAGGTGGCGGATTGATGGATCCTGAGGTCAAGCCTCAGGATGACGTTGGGAACGTAGGACGATGTTGGGAACGTAGGATGAAGTCGGCGGATGGCTACACCATCTCTGCTGTTTTAGCCTTGGTTTTTCGCCCCGCTCGCTTTCTGGTCTGTACGGCCTTAACGGTGACCGGAATACCATTCAGTACGGAGACGCCGGATAGTGCATCCACATGCTGGTCGTCAGTAATGTCATTAAGACTGACACCAGGCTTGGTCTCTGCTACAGACAACCGGGTGCCTTTTCGATGGTGACCCCAGCCATGGGGGATACTCACCACGCCGGGCATGATACGGTCTGATATCTCCACGGCAATATCGATACTGCCGACATTTGAGGTTACTTTCGCTAATTCCCCGTCACTGAGTTTGAGGTGGGCCGCATCGTCTGGGTGAATAATCAGAGTGCAGCGGGGTTTACCCTTGATTAGCCGTTGACTATTGTGGAGCCAGGAGTTGTTACTTCTCACATGTCGCCGACCAATAAGTAGCATGCTGTGTCCGTTCTGCTTTGACGTGGGCTGCATGAATGCCGCTTTGACCTCTTTCAAACTGTCGAGATAGCGTTTCGGGGCTAATGGAATACGTTGATTCTCATGAAAATTCCGTTCAGGAAAGCAGGGCTGCAGCGGGCCTAAATCGATGCCATGGGGGTAGCTTGCCAAGGAGCTGAGACTGAGTCCTTTTTGTAGTGAACGGTTGGCGGAACCATAGGGCCCCATTTCCAGTATGCGTCGTAAGGGGTGATGAGGTTTCAACAGATCCTGGCTGATCTCCATTAAAAACGAACCGATGCGCTCGGTCGCCGGGAGCTGGGTGCCGTAGGGTCCCAACCGTAAGAGTAGGTCCAGCAGGCCATCGGCCCCCAGTTTGCTGAGCAGCTGGTATTTAGCCTCGGCTTCAATGCGACTACGCCAGTTACGACCTTCCAGGCGGCGGGTCAGCTCCATGAATATCTGCCAGTCGTGCCGGGTGTCGGATTCGGGCTTAAACAGCGCTTCGGAATATTTGGCGGTATTGCGAACGCTGATCATGTTGAAGGCGATATCAAAATGGCTATGCTCTAGAGGGCCGGTAGGGGGCAGAATTAGATTGGCATGGCAGGTGGTTTCGTTGATGTAAAAATCGATCGATGCCATAAAGTCCAGGCTGGCCAGGGCTTCTTCCAGTTTGCGGCCGTTAGGGCTTGATAACACCGGGTTGCCAGCAATGGTAATCATACTTCTGATCTGCCCTTCTCCGGGCGTTAATATCTCTTCTGCCATGGTGCTGGCGGGGAGTTCACCGGAAAACTCTGGTAGCCCTCTTACCCGGCTCTGATAGCGATTAAAATGTCCTTTCTGCCCGCCCAGGGCGCCAATCTCAACAATGTCAGCCGCAGGTTTGGTGAACATCATGCCGCCCCGCTGGTCGAGATGGCCGGTAATAATGTTAATAAGATAAATCAGCCAGGTCGTCACACCACCAAATGCCTGGGTGGAGGTGCCCATTCTGCCAAACAGTACCGCCCGAGGTGTGGTGGCCAGACTGCGCGCAAGTTCACGGATTTGTTCCGGTGCAATGCCGGTTGCGGCAGTGACGCTGTCGGCGGTATAGGCTTCACAGGCCAGTTTGACCAACTGCAGGTCATCACAGTACACATCGAGTCGGCCAATATCGACCAGGTTTTCCGAAAATAGTGTTTCCAGCATGGCCAGCAGCAACAGGCAGTCAGTGCCCGGCTTGATAAACAGGTGTTTATCGGCGATCTGTGCCGTTTCCGTCTTTCTGGGGTCGATAATAATGACTTTGCCGTCTCGCTCTTGAATCGCTTTAAATCGTCTTTGAATACCCGGTGCCGTCATCAGGCTGCCATTTGAGGCCATCGGATTGCTACCGAGACAGATAAACAGATCGGTGTGGTCGATATCCGGTATCGGAAATAGCCCTTGATGGCCAAACAGCTGGAGGTTGGCCAGCATATGGGGTAACTGATCGTTGGAGGTGGCAGAGAAACGCTTCTTGGAACGCAACGCTTTTAAGAAGGGTAAAACCGTTAGCAACGTACCGTGATTATGCACCGAGGGGTTACCAATATAGACGCCTACGGCATCACGACCATACTCGTGCTGGGTTTTCTTGATCTGCTGTGAAAACAGGTTAAAGGCCTTATGCCAGCTTATCCGTTCCCAGCCGTTGTCGGTTCTTATCATCGGGTGTTTGAGGCGATCTTTATCAAGGTGGATATCCTTGAGAGCGATCGCTTTTGGGCAGATATGACCTCGGCTCAAAGGGTCTTGCTTATCCCCCTTGATGGAAAGGATCTCACCACCCTGATGCTTGATCTCGATGCCACACATGGCTTCGCAAAGATTACAGGTACGATAGTGAGTGTTGATTTCCTTATTCTTATTCATTAGTTAACTCCTTGGCCAGATCAGATACCCGATAAGTATAGAACACTAAACTAGACTATATGCTCTAGATGGCGATCACGAAAGTTAATTAGCCTGTTTTGTGACCAATTGTGTGATACCACTAACCGGGATTCTGTCAGCTATGGTAGCTTGATAACATGAGTCATCTGAAAACCGTACCGTGTGATTGATATCGTCGCTAGATTAGCGCGACAAGAGAGGGCGTTTAAAATGTTGAGTTTGAGAGATATTGTCCGCAGTGGCCATGTGGTGCGTTGGAACAGTGTTAAACACGGTCGACCGCAATATTTGGCCGAACATCACTACATGGTCACCATGATTGCCCGCGCCTTGGCCAGGCGTATTCTTACCACAGAATACTATACCCCGGAGCGCCAGATTTTATTGGTGGACTACTGTCTCAATCATGACCTACCCGAACTGATAGGTGGCGACCTTCCTTCCGTAAGTAAACGGAAATTAGAAGCGATGCTGGGGGATAAGGCGGATGTGTTCAAGCAGTTTGACTATGAGATTCACCCGCCGTTACGGGCGTTGGACCGGAAGATGAAGGACACGCCACTCAAAGAGATCGCGAAGCTCGCCGATTGGGCTGATGCCATTGTTTATATTCAGCAGGAGGGCCAGGGAAACTATGAGAATAAGATCAGCCGACAGCTGGTTGATGCGCTCATTACTTGTTTGCCTGAGTCGCTGGTGGACGAAGCCAATATCAAACAGAAAATGGCGGATTTCTATGAACAGCCGATCTCCCATACCCACAGCATCGAACTGAAGCTGAAACAGGCTTATGCTGACAAGGTGGCCACCGCCCAGCAGCGCTTTCCCGACTTTCAATGGGATGAGGCGGATCGTATTCTGGAGGAGCTGCTCGAAGGCGAAGACGCCCAGGTTAAATTTGAATATTAGGGAGATGACCAGCGCAGCGAATAGTCTTTAAAGCGTATAAATAATTTTAAGTGCTATGCTTAACTGAAGAGAGGCTTTCAGCTTGAGATAGGTGAGTAGGATTCGAGATGCGCTGTTGTTTGTTGCTTCTGGGTTGTTTAAC
>JBFKTM010000025.1:0-13190 GCA_041636295.1 Oleiphilaceae bacterium | reverse complement strand
GGTCAGCCATCCGCACAAAAGGCAAAAACAAAAGAGAGAAAAGGAGAGAATTTTTATTGAGAGAGGTAAGTAATAGCCGTTACTTGGTTATGGAATGAGTCACAAAAAATAGGCGAGATTAACGCAAGGAGTGCCCGTTACTTACAATGGCTGCCAACCGCTTATAACTCTTCCGAGCTAGACCGGCCAAAAAGCCCAAACAGCGCTTCTTTTTCATCATGGCTTACTGAAGAGCGGTCTGGCTTAGCCTCAATGGGTGCATAACAGACGCGATTACGGCCTTCTTGCTTTGCCTGATAGAGGAAGCTATCGGCACGCTTGATCATCTCTTCAACTCCACCGCCCACCTTGGCATTATAGATATCAACACCAAAGCTGGCCGTGAGTGACAGCTCCTGCCGATCAAACACCAGCGGGGTAACCTCAATCATCTGGCGAATTCGCTCTGCGACTTGAATAACTTGGTGCTGGTCGGTAGCGGGAAGAATAATGGCAAACTCCTCGCCGCCATAGCGACATGGCGCATCCATTTTCCTTACCGCCGCCCTGATGAGACGAGCCGCCAGTATCAATGCCTGATTGCCAACATCATGCCCCCACTGATCATTGACTTTTTTGAAGTGGTCAAGATCCATCATAATTAACCCAGTAGCGTGCCCGGTGCGGCGAGTACGCTCCATCTCCTGCTCTAAAGCTTGCATAAGATAGCGAAAATTAGAGAGGCCCGTCAGTGTATCGGTATGCACCAGCTCGGACAGCTCTGAGACTTTGTCTCGCAGGTCAGTCAGTTCCGAAATAATTTCGCAGGATTCATTGCTAGTGGGGCACGTGGGTAAAGTATTGGGATGCTGAGCCATACAAGCTGATGGGTCCGGTGGCATATGAGGAAGTTTAATCAGTGAGCTCTCAGGCTAACTCATTAATTCAGTCAATAACAAGCGGTTAGATTACAACAAAAAAGAGGGCTATTAAACCCTCTTTTTTGTTGGTTTGAAGGCAGCCGAGATTCACATCATCGCTTGCAGGTAGTTAGGTAAACCAATTTTATCAATCAAGCCCAGCTGTTTTTCCAACCAGTACGCATGATCTTCTTCAGTATCTTCCAGCTGTTTAACCAGCATGGCCCGTGTTTCGTAGTCCTGCTCTGCTTCGCACAATGCAATGGCAGCTTTCAGGTTTTTCACGACCGAGTATTCAATATCAAGATCACTTTTAAGCATCTCAGGCACGGTCGACCCAATATTTAACGGCTCCCGTTTTGAAAGATTAGGCGTGCCTTCAAGAAAGAGAATACGCTTGATCATCTGGTCAGCATGGCCAGTCTCATCTTCCATCTCATGGCCAATTCGTTCGTAGAGCTTGCTTAAGCCCCAGTCTTCGTACATTCTGGAGTGAACAAAGTACTGGTCCATTGCGGTCAGCTCTCCGGCCAACAGCTTGTTTAATACATCAATTACTTTTTTGTTACCTTTCATTTTCCTCTCCCAACGCTAACTTGTCGTCGCTACAACCTGTTCAATATCCCGCTTGCACTACACTGACTCACTACCATCAGTTAACTGTGCATCATCGACTGCAGATAGTTTTCAATTGTGACTTTGCTGATCAGGTCAAGTTGAGTTTCAATCCAGTCCAGGTGCTCTTCTTCCGACTCCAGAATACCGCCCAACAGATCTCGACTGACATAATCAGAGATCGTTTCGCAGTAAGCGATCGTCTCACGGAGATCTTTCAGTGTGACCGTCTGAAGCTTCAGATCACACTCCAGCATCTCCTGGGTATGTTCGCCAATCAGCAACTTACCCAGTTTCTGCAGGTTTGGAATGCCTTCCAGAAACAGTACCCGCTCTATTAGCTTGTCGGCATGCTTCATATCTTTAATCGACTTTTTATACTCATGCTCGTCAAGCTCACCTAGCCCCCAGTTCTTAAACATGCGAGCGTGTAGGAAGTACTGGTTAATGGCAATGAGTTCGTTGCCCAGACACTTATTGAGTAATTCAATTACCTTCTTATCACCTTTCACCGCTGCCACCCCTCTACAACATGGTTTATATGAGTACGATCATCACTTCAATACAGATAAATAGGCCCATAGCAAAAAATTCAGCTCATGACTGAATCCGACCGCTATGTACCGTAATGAAAGAAGTATAGTTTGAGATAGGACAATACCAAGCTGAACTTGGTATTTGAAGCAGTTTTTTTGACTTAACCTTGAAGGAGAGTTGAGACGTACCGGTTAACAGGCCAGCTCTTGTGCCAGATAGAATGCCTGTGAGGTTTGTAACTGGGATATCGTATCGCTAACCAGCGTTTTAGCATAAGACGCACATTGACCACAGCAGCCGCCCACACCTAATGCAGCATGTACATCACCAAAACTGGCCGCACCTTCATGAATCGCGTTTTCAATGTCTTTGTCTGAGATACCGTTACAAATACAAACCAGCATATTAGTAGCCTTCACTTAATTTGATAATCAGAATTATATGCAAATGAGAAACTTTATCAAATAGTAATTAGTTATATTAACTGCGCTAATCATAATATAAATGAGAATCAGTTTTATTTAATTGATTCAGCTCAAACGATTCCGGGTACTCAGAGCCAATTAGCGGCAGAGTATTAATGGGTATTAATGAATAAGCCGCGTCTGTTGCGCATCAGACACTAAAACACCCTCGAACGTCTCCCGTATACGACAGTACTGGTCTTGCAGAAGAGGGATCTCTTCACTGAGCGAGTGGGTTTTAAAGTGGGAAACCAGGGCGGCATAGGTTCTGTTGAGTTCCTGCAAGACCGAGGCTCTCAGTTCATCATTGAATCGAACATCCCGCACGACATCGACCAGCTTCTGGTGCGCCATTTCAAGATAATAGGTTTGCGACACTCTAACTCCCTGTCTGGCCCACAAATCGGCCATATTGTGGTGTGAGACCACTATCATTGAAACCAACGTGCCACTATTCTCATAAGATCCGAGATCTTTACAAGACGGCATTCGAGACAGCTTTAACAGGCGGTCTGCCTCAGTAATCGCTTGGCTGTAGTAATCTCTTGCGTCGCTAATAGAGCGACGGCGAATTGCAATATCGCCTTTTAAAATCAACTGCTTCCATTTATGATCAAACATAGCTCCACCCTGGTTAACACACATGTTTCTGCAATAATCAACTCTGCAATAATCAACAAAGTGAACTCATAAAATTCACTTTTATTCCCTTCAATCTAGCAACGCTCTTCTAATACCCTACTCCCGGAGCATTAATAAGCACCATTAAGACCAACGGTGTTGCCGCTATCAGTGAAGCGAAAGCAATCCAATATTTATTCAGGATTCTGTTGAGCCCACTCATATTCATATCTCACATCCTTTGATGTAGTGTATTTTTAAAGTACAAACGATCAACATGCATATGATAATGATTCGCATTTGCGTTTTTGTCAAGCTCCGATCTCTCTTTTTATAAGAGCAGCAATCAATGGTGAATCCCCCCATAAATTCCAACGCACTTAATTTCGGTTTTTACTTATCTTACTTTTTAGCAAGAAGCCTATACTTGCGATGTTGTTCATATCATAACCACTCATCTGCAGGAATTGCCCCATGAACATTGATAGCCCTCGCCATCACTATTTAAACCTCAACGTTCGCGGCATTCAGCCATCGGCAACCCTGCGAATCAACGAGCTATCGAATCAATTAAAACTAGAAGGTAAAAAGATCTTTAAGCTCGGCTTGGGTCAGTCGCCGTTTCCTGTACCTACGGAGGTTGTAAAAAGCCTGCAAGACAACGCTTTTCAAAAAGACTATCTGCCAGTTAAAGGCTTAGCTGAGTTGCGAGAGTCCATAGCTCGTTATTTTCAACGCAGTCAAAATGTCGATTGCACTATGGATGATGTAATCATCGGCCCCGGCTCTAAGGAACTGCTTTTTATCCTGCAGCTAGCCTACTATGGCGATTTGGTCATACCTCAACCCAGTTGGGTCTCCTATGCCCCACAGGCACAAATTATTGGCCGAAGCATTCACTGGCTGCCCACCCAAGCTGAAAATAACTGGCAGCTAACCGCAGAAGAGATAGATCTGATTTGCCGGGATGATCCAACTCGCCCACGTATTCTGATTCTTAACTCCCCCAACAACCCGACCGGCTGCACTTATTCTGATGCTCAGCTGAAAGCGATTGCCGATGTCGCGCGAAAGTACAGTCTGATTTTGCTTTCAGACGAGATTTACGGTGAGCTGAATTATCAAGGCAAACATAAATCCATCGCCCAGTATTACCCAGAAGGCACGATTATCAGCAGCGGTTTAAGCAAGTGGTGTGGCGCCGGTGGCTGGCGTCTAGGGGCTTTTGTTTTTCCAAAAGAGCAGCGTCCATTGCTGGATGCCATGGCCATTATTGCCAGTGAGACATTTACTGCGACCAGTGCCCCTATCCAATTTGCCGCCGTCACTGCATTTAATGGTGGTTCGGAAATTGAACACTATCTGCACCAGAGTCGCCGAGTGCTCAATGGGATTGCAGATTATTTCCATCGCCGGCTCCAGCAGATGGGCATCGACTCAGTCAGACCAGAAGGCGCATTTTACATTCTTCCGAGTTTTGAAAAGTATCGCTCCCAACTGGCAAACAGAAAGCTTTTGACTAGCGCAGCCCTGTGCAAAACGCTACTCGAAGAGACAGGCGTTGCCATATTGCCTGGCAGCGATTTTGGTTTTTCACCCGATGTACTCAGCGTAAGAATGGCCTTTGTTGACTTTGATGGCAGTCAGGCACTGGCTGTAGCAGAAACCCAGTATGCCGATAAGGCAATTGATGATACATTTATTGCTGAATACTGTCCGAACCTGGTCGGTGCACTAGACGGAATTGAGGGCTGGTTGAGAAGTCTCTAGCTTACAGCCCGGAATCAACAACCTCAGGGAGCAAGACAATTGCGCCTGAGGTTGTTCACATTAATGCTAAGTAGGGCTGGAATGAATAAAGATACCATTCAGGAGATTTCTATATTTGCGGTTGATGTCGCCATGCGCGCCGGGGAACTGATTAAACAGGAGCGGCGCAAAAATCAACTAGAACATATTTATAAGTCACACCAGGAGCTGGTAACCAATGCGGACATTAAAGCCGATGAGTTGATTACCAAGCACATACGCAAAGTCTACCCCGACCACCGAATACTCTCCGAAGAGTCTGAACCCAATACCATTACTTCTGCGGGCGGGGGCGCGGCACTCGACACGCCGATCTGGATTATCGACCCCATCGACGGTACCGTTAATTTTGCCCACGGCCACCATCAAGTAGCCGTTTCAATCGCATATGCTGATCAGGGTAAAGTGCAAGTGGGGGTTGTTCACTGCCCGTTCCAGAATGAAACATTTCATGCGATTCGCGGTCAACATAGCCTGATGAATCACAAGCCGATCAAGGTCAGCCACAAACAGGAGCTCAGAAAAGCCTTAATCGGCACAGGCTTTCCCTATGATAAAAGTAACCTGGAACCACTAATCAAACGGTTGGGCGCAATTGTAAACAACTGCCAGGATATACGGCGCATTGGTTCCGCCGCCATTGATATCTGTTGGGTCGCTATGGGGCGGCTGGACGGATTTTACGAATCACTCAGCCCATGGGACTTTGCAGCAGCCCGTTTAATCGCCGAAGAAGCAGGCGCTCAATGCGGGCACTTTAACGAGCCACCAGAAGGTATATTAGGGGCGCTTTACGGTGACGATATACTCATTGCAACCCCTGAACTCTATGATGAGCTTAGGGCGCTTTTGGCGAATGCATAGTGGGGAAATAAACCGCATGTCGGAATAAATTCCGACCTACCCTCTTTTCGGCAGGTAGATTAACTATACTTTCTACTTTCTACTTAAAGCCTACTCCCCGTAGGCCCCACCTTCGATATAAACACCATCGCTCATGGCCTTTAGGTAGCCTTGCAGTTCTCCAGTTTCTCGCATTCGCCTCAATCCTTTATTGAAAATTTCAAGGTGACGTTTGCTCTTTTCACTATTTCTAGCAAAGATAAGGTGAAGTGGTTTGGTGTGAATAGCCACGGGATGATGAGTTAATTGCTTGCGCACTTCGGGTCCAAACAGTCGGCGGATCATGGCATAGCCGACATCTTTGTCCTGGGGAAAAATATCGATTCGACCTTTCATCAAGACCAGGAAATTGGTTTCGTCACTGGCAATGCGTTGCACATGGAAAAAGCCATTTTGCTCTGCTTTTTCGAACTCTTCACCATAGTAGTAACCCAGCGTCCCCCCTACTCTAAGTCCTTTGAGATCATTTATGGTTTTCCAATTAAAAGGGTAGTCAGTTCGATGAAAGTAGACTTGTTGTCCTTCTGCAATGGGGTCACTGCAGTAAAATAGCTTCTCCCGCTCGGGAGAACAGTAGTAGGGCATGGTAGTATCCCAAAGACCATCTTTCGTCATCTGATAGCCACGAGCCCAAGGGAAATAACCAAACTCCACCTCAAGCCCTTCCGCCTGGTAGATCTTTTCGATTACATGCCCGATTGCCCCATGATGTCGATACGCTTTTGAAACATAGGGCACCCACTCTCCTGTGGCGACTCGAACCTTTTCCGCCCCCACAACAGAGCATGAAAAATTCATCGCTGCCAGAAACGCAACGATTAACGTTATCTTTTTTGATGTCGAGATTGTGTTCATAGGAAGATTGTCCAGAGACCAAAAGAGAGTACGTAAACTACATGGTTCTCTATATTTTGATTAATAACGAACCGATATTATTTTCATTTATATTAGCAGACCCGACGAGAGGTACAACCATTGCTCATTCCAACCGTCAAGTGGTGACTGCTTAAACTCGGTACGAACAAACTGGTGAATGCGCCCCTCGACCATTGCTACCAGCATATTGGAGGCTTTACTGGCGACCAGTGCTGTACGTTGCCCCTCATTGATGGCAGCTTCTCGCAATATTTTTTTAATTTGTACATCAAGCCGGTCAAAAAATTGCGAAACACGCGTCCGCAAACGTTCTTTTTCACCGGCCAGTGCATCCCCCATCAGAATGCGACAAATACCCGGATTTTTATCAGCAAAAGCCAGTACCAAGGTAAGAATACCTTCAATTTTTGCTTCAGAGGTCGGCGCATCGCTCATAATTCGGCTAATGCGCGAAAAAACAGTCTCCTCTACAAACTCAATAAGTCCCTCAAACATCTTCCCTTTACTGGGAAAATGACGATACAGCGCCGCCTCGGTAACACCGACTTCCTTTGCCAGTTTTGCCGTCGTGATTCGAGCACCCGGGCTCTCCTCAAGCATTCTCGCCAACGCTTCCAGTATTTGCTGACGACGATTGTTTCGATCTTTTTTGGGTGTTGCTGGCATGAAAAGTCGCTCTGTTATTTAGAAAAAGGTTCCATCAATAGGTGAAGATGCCGAGGCATACAGTTTTCGAGGCATTCGGCCCGCAAGAAACGCATCACGACCACATTCAACAGCACCTTTCATGGCGCGAGCCATTAATACCGGGTTCTGTGCCGCTGCAATAGCGGTATTCATCAACACGCCGTCACAACCGAGCTCCATTGCGATGGTGGCATCAGAGGCCGTACCAACGCCCGCATCAACCAGGATAGGCACATTGGCATTTTCCAATATCATGCGAATATTGTATGGGTTTCTAATACCCAAACCAGAACCAATCGGCGCTCCCAACGGCATTACCGCAATACAGCCCATCTCTTCGAGGCGTTTAGCAATGATAGGGTCATCGGTTGTATAGACCATCACTTTGAAACCGTCTTTAATCAGCTCTTCCGCCGCCACTAACGTTTCGGTAATGTCTGGATAGAGTGTTTTCTGATCACCCAGTACTTCGAGTTTTACCAGATCGTGCCCATCCAACAGCTCTCGCGCCAGTTTACAGGTTCTTACTGCATCCTTTGCCGTATAACAGCCTGCAGTGTTGGGCAGGATGGTATATTTGTCAGGTGATATAACCTCTAGCAGATTCGGTTCACCCGGATTCTGACCAATATTGGTTCGTCTTACCGCAACGGTAACAATCTCTGCGCCACTGGCTTCGATCGCCTCTCGCGTCTCATCAAGATTTTTATATTTGCCGGTTCCCACCAACAGTCTTGAGCGATAGGTTTTTCCATCAATTACTAACGGCTTATCGCTGCTTTGCTGTGCTATATCGTTTGTCATTTGCCTACCTGTATATTCTATTTGTCACGTTTTGCTATGAAAGATTGAGGCTGTACAGCTCGTTAGCTGCAACGCATTACCCCAGCTCAGCCGCCACCAATGGCGTGCACCACTTCGAGGTTATCGCCCTCTGCCAAATGAGTCGTGGCATGTTCACTGCGGGGCACGATTTCCAGGTTGAGTTCAACCGCAATTCGTTTCCCGCTCAACTCCAATAGCTGTATCAAATCGGCGATCGTTGAACCAGGCTCAAGGACACGCGCGTTCCCATTTACTGTTATATTCAATGTAATCTCCTAGTCACTAACATTTTTGCCATCACCTTTAGTGCTCATCGCAACTAACAACCAGCCGATTAGAAACAACAGGCCGCCGACGGGTGTGATCATTCCCAGCACCTTCTCGCCGGTGAAGGCATACAGATATAAACTGCCAGAGAAAAGCACTATACCTGATAAGAAACTGTAGGCCGCAATCTGCAAGCGCCTACGGCGTAATGCTATCGGCATTGCCAACATCACCCCGACAACCAGGATGGCAAATCCATGGTAGAGCTGATATTGCACGGCCGTTTCATAGATCGCCAGTAGCTCTGCCGTCAACAACGATTTAGCACCATGGGCTCCAAACGCACCTGCGGCGATACTTACAAACGATAGAACAGCCCCGAGTACAATGAACCCCTGACCATAGACATTATTGGAGTGCGACGCCATCAAATTACCTACTGGGCTCGCTGGTCAAAACTGCAGTCGCAACTGCTTTTCACCCAGGTATCAACGTTCAACAGCGTCAAGCGTCCACCCCAGACACAGCCGGTATCAATACCCACCATTTGCGGGTTTGGCACACGCCCTTCCAGGGCAGCCCAGTGCCCGAAAATAATTCGGGTGCGCCCCGTTCGCACAAAGGAGTACCACGGCTTAAAGCCCTCGGGGGCACTATTTGGACCAAGCTTACAGTTAAAATCCATACCACCGGCATCATCAACAAATCGCATTCGGGTAAAATAGTTGGTAATAACGCGCAGACGCTCAAAACCGGTTAGTGATTCATCCCACTGTTGTGGTTGATTACCATACATCGCGGATAAAAAGGCATCGCACTCTTCACTCCGTAACACTGTTTCCAGCTCACGAGCATACTGCTTGGCTTGTTTTATCTTCCAGATATGGGGAATACCCGCATGAGCCATGGCTACTTTGCGTGATTTATCGCGGATCATCATTTTCTGATGGCGCAACCAGTCCATTAACTCATCAACATCCGGCGCGTCCAATATATCATTGAAGGTGTCTTTTCTTTTGCAACTCTGGGCACCTCGTGCAACCGCCAATAGATGCAAGTCATGGTTACCCAGTACCATGCGAGCAGACTTATTAAGTGATTTAATGAAACGAAGTGTCTTTAAAGATTCAGGGCCCCGATTGACTATATCACCCGCCACCCAAAGCGTATCTTCATCAGGGTTAAAGTCGACTTTGTCGAGAAGACAGCGAAGACTTTCGTAACATCCCTGAATATCACCAACGGCATAGATCGCCACATTCAACCTCTTTCATGCTTGTAACTATAAAACGCTTGATTCAACGCCTGTGAATTAACGGCAATGACGGTCAGTCAACACTGAGCGCATCACTGATTTCGACATATTGAGCCAATGACAGATTTTCGGGTCTTAACCCTGGGTCAATTCCCAACTGCTCTAGCTGCTCAACACTAACCATGGCGGCTAACGCATTGCGCAGTGTTTTACGTCGCATGGTGAAAGCGGTTTTGACCACTTTTTCAAGCACATTAACATCTTTTGCAGGCAGTGGTAGCGTTTTGTAAGGCGTAAGACGCACGATGGCGGAATCGACCTTCGGTCGAGGGTGAAAGGACTCTGGCGCAACCAGAAACAGGGGCTGAACGCTGCAGTAATACTGCGCCATGATCCCTAATCGGCCGTAGTTGGAGTCACCTGGTTGTGCCGCGAGGCGGTCTACCACCTCTTTTTGCAGCATAAAATGCATATCGCGCATGTGCTCAACATGCTGCAACAGGTGAAAAATTAATGGTGTCGATATGTTGTATGGCAGATTGCCAACTAATCGCAAAGGCTGTTCTGGTGAGGCGAGCTGATTAAAGTCAAACTGCAACGCATCCGCCTCATGAATGGTAAAGTCGGGGTAGTTGAAAAACTTGGTTCGAAGAATCGGTATTAAATCCCGATCCAGTTCCACCACCTGCAACTTGCCATCGGTGGCAGCCAACAGTTCTTCGGTTATGGCACCTAGTCCAGGGCCAATCTCGACCAGTACCTCAGCCGGCATTGGGTGAATACTGCGAATAATTCGGTCGATCACTCCATGATCCTGCAAAAAGTTCTGGCCAAATCGTTTTCTAGCCTGATGCCCTATGTTGGACGATTGTTTTGCCATCGTGCGTTCTCTACTTAATTGGAGATGATCGTTCTGTTAACTGTTGGAGTGCTGTCTAGTGCTATGGTCTTTCACTGCTACTGCCTATCACTACTATTGCCTAACACTACAATTGTGATGTCTGAGCCGAAGCCTGAACCATAGTTGCGGCACAACGTATTGCTTCATGCAGGCTGCCGGTCTCGGCTTGGCCTGTGCCAGCCAGGTCTAACGCGGTGCCATGATCGACCGACGTTCTAATAATTGGCAGACCCAGGGTGATATTCACGGCCGAACCAAAGCCCTGGTATTTTAGCACGGGTAGCCCCTGGTCGTGATACATGGCCAACACGGCATCCGCATCCTTCAACCATCGTGGCGTAAACAAGGTGTCTGCGGGGAGTGGGCCAATCAGTTTCATGCCCTTCGCCCGGAACTCCTCTAAAACCGGTGAAATCGTATCGATCTCTTCCATTCCCATATGCCCCCCTTCACCGGCGTGGGGGTTTAAACCTGCCACCAAAATAACAGGGTCTTGCTTACCAAATTTGCTGGCAAGATCTTGGTGCAGAATAGTTATAATCTGTCTCAATAACGGTTTGGTGATCGCCCCTGGCACCTCGGCTAGAGGGAGATGAGTCGTGGCCAACGCAACTCGCAACTGTGAGGTAGCGAGCATCATAACGACTCGATCAACACCACATAACGCTTGGAGAAATTCGGTATGCCCGGTGAATGCAATACCGGCATCATTAATTACCCCTTTATGAACCGGAGCGGTGACCATCGCTGAGAAGACGCCATCACGACAGCCTGTGGCGGCCACGGTTAACGTCTGCAACACATACTGCGCATTGTCAGCAGAGAGCACGCCCACTTCAACAGCTCCACCCAGCGTAACCGGGTAGACCAACAGGCTACCGGGAGCCGAAACAACGGCAGCCTCCCCTGGTTGCCATTGCTTGATTTTAAGTGGTAACGCCAGCTGCCGCGCACGGGCTTCCAGCAACACCGGGTCACATATCACCACGACAGGTTCGGCAAATCCTTGCTGGGCCAATTGAATACACAGGTCCGGGCCTATTCCGGCGGGCTCACCCGCCGTTATCGCTAAAGGTAACATTAGATGCTTCTCAGGATAGCTCATCGATGAACAGAGTCATTCATTACTGCTCAGCAGCTTCAGCTGGCTGAGTACGATCTTTAATCTCTACATAGGCCTCTTCGCGAATTTCTCGCAGCCAAATAGCCAACTCTTCTTCATATTTACGGCGGTGAATCACCTGCCGGGCCTGATTCGATTGAATCTGACTACCGACATCTGCCATTCGTGTGTCCTGCACCTGCAGAATATGCCAGCCGAAGTCAGACAGAAACGGCTCACTGATCTCCCCTTTGGGGGTGTTCTGCATCATATCGTCAAAAGCAGGCACCATTTCACCGGGTCCAACCCAGTCCAAACTACCACCACTAATGGCCGATACCGGGTCATCTGAATGCGCCTTGGCAATGGACGCAAAATCATCACCACTGACAATACGCTCACGAAGCTGATCAATCGTCTCTTTGGCTTCCTGCTCGGTACGCACTTCCGTGGGCTTAATTAAGATATGCCTGACATTATGCTGCTTAACCAGCTGTTTTTTACCTCCACGACGATCCAGCACCGCCATGATATGGAAACCACCAGAGGTTCTTAGCAACTCTGAGGGTGCTCCCACTTTTAAGGTCTGGATGATATCTGCTGCAATAGAGGGTACTTCATTCTCTTTACGCCAGCCGATAATACCGCCCTGCAGCGCATTACGGCCATCGGACTTGGCAACCGCCGTTTGTTTGAAATCGGCCCCGTCAAGCAGCTCCTTACGAATGCTTTCAGCCTTTTCTCTAGCCTCTTCAACCACTACCGGGTTTGCCGGGTCACTAATTGTGATCAGGATATGCCCTAGATAATATTCGGTAGCCGTCCTTTTTTTACCTTCCGCTGATGCTAAAAAAGTCTCAACCTCTTTATCGGTGACACGTACTTTTCGATCGACTTTTCGCTGCTGAGTGCGGCTAATAAGCAGCTCTCTACGAATCTGTTCACGAGCCTCACTATAGGTTACGCCTTCCGACTTAATCGCCTCTTGAAACTCATCCAGCGTGTAACCATTTCGTTTCGCAATATTCTGCATCGTCTCGTTAAGCTGGTTATCGCTAACACGCAATCCATCTCGTTCAGCCATCTGCAACTGAATACTTTCAAGAATCAGTTGATCAAGCACTCGCTGCTCCATGATTTCACGGGGAGGCAACGAGGTACCCTGAGCATTCAGGCGGGCGGTAATGGTGCGTAAACGACTATCCAGCTCAGACTCCATAACAATGTCGTCATCAACGATCACCAAGACCTGATCCAGTGGCTTTACTTTGCCATAGGCAACGGAAATCGAAGCAATAACAACCCAACTAAAAACCACCAAACGAGTCAGCGCATTCACTAAAAACATAACTCAATGCTACCTAATTATTAAAATTCGATGCAGTGCAGATACCAAATACCCGCACGTATTAACTTTTAACTTTTAACT
>JBFKTM010000024.1:0-13233 GCA_041636295.1 Oleiphilaceae bacterium | reverse complement strand
CACACAGATCCAATTATATGCTTTCATTTCTAAAACTGCACTACTCATAGAACGAATACTCACATATTGTAAGACAGTTTTGTGGCAACCGTGTCAGAACCTCCCCGCATTTCTGTACACCCTGATGGCGCACTCAACTATGAGGAATCAGCAGCTCCTCCAACCCCATTCTGCCAGGTTTAAATGTATTGACCACACAATCTTCGATATACCCTAATGACACACCACAAATCAATTTGTAGTTATCAGGGATTTTAAAATGCGTCTCGATCGGTGAACGCCACATTGCGGCTGACCCCAGAATGCAGGTGCCCAATCCTTTTTCCACTGCCGCCAATGCCAACGTCTGGGTAAAAATACCGGCATCCAGTACACTAAACTCTTTCAAACCACCATGAACAAAGACAAATATCGCTGTTGGCGCGCCAAAGAACTCAAAATTTTTACGAAACTGGGCGTGCCGCCCCTCAAGATCATCCCGTGCAATTTCCAGCGTCTTATATAATCCTTTGCCGGTCTCTACTCGTCGCTGCTGAAGGTCTTTTGGATAAGGCAGCAGCGTATTGAAATCGCCATCAGGTCTAACGTCACTGGTCAATACTGACCATAGTTTACCAATAGGCCCTTGCTGTTGAACTTTCGTTGCTCGCTCAAACTTATCAACTAACTCGGTTTTTAACTGGTCAAGTACCTCGCCGGTTGCTACCGCGACCTTATACGGTTGGGTGTTGGACCAGCTGGGTGATTGCAGGGCAACCTCCAATAGCTCATTGATTACCGCTGGGGCAACCGGCTTTTGTTGGAACTGGCGAATACTCTGTCGCCGGTAAATCGCTTCTGTTACGTTCATAGTATTCCTGGTTGATCTTCTATCGAGAATCAACTCACTCTACTTCAGATTAGCCACGTCGGCAATTGACTCTAACGACGAGTATTCCATAAAGGGACGAATAATGGCGGAAGGCGAATGGTTATTATCTGATACAGCGACCACAGCCCCCAACCCAAAACCATCAATGGCTAACAAGGAACGCCCCTAAGTATCACTATCAACGACAATACCGAGGCCCTATACAAGCCGTCATTTTTGATTGGGCCGGTACCGGCTTCGCCTTAATCGCCGCATTGGCGACAACCGGCTATAGTGTCGTCGATCAGAAAGTACTACACCTACTAGGAAGCCAGACACTACAGGAGACCTCCGGCTGGACTCGTTCCATTCTCTATATGTTTTTACTGTCGCTCTCTTCGTCACTGTGGGTCGGACTGTTATCACTGGTTTCGCAGGCCCCATTACGCCATTGGAATAACCTGTTCTCAGCTCGAAAGACAGCAGCCTTTTCTACAGCAGTTTTTATGACACTGACCTACAGCCTGGTATTAATTGCCATGAATTTCACCTCTCACATTGGGTATATTGTCGCGTTACGACAACTCAGCATACCCATTGGAGTATTGATGGGGGTCATCTTGTTAAAAGAAGGGTTCCAGTCGGTAAAAGCAGTGGGATTACTAACGCTACTTGGTGGTATTGCTTTGGTTTTTTGGCCTTTGCTGTCTATAAAGTAAGAGTCGTTCACCCTAGCCTGCAGTACCATCTCCCTTCGCCCCCTCCAGCAATAGATCAATCTGCTCAAGAAAATTCTTATAAGCATCACTATGCTGCTCTGCATAGTTAAGGTTTTTAAAGGTGTCGGTCATGCGGTTAAACCAGTGACGAATCTCAGATTTTGAGGTTAATCCAAGCTCGCTATCGGCTATCTTAATGAGCAGTTTAAAACTCTCTTTTTGCCGTTCAATACTGGTTGAGACATCCACTGGGTCAAAGGCGTCTTGTTGTAGGTAAACCATGTCTACCAACATTGCTTTTTGTTGGGTAACAAAGTCCTCGGTACTGACCCCTTCTTCTCCGGTGACCTGCATCATTCGACTAACCTCTTCACCTCGAAACAGCAGTTGATTGATGCGCTCAACATTCGATAACCAGTCGGTTCCCATATGCTGAGAGAACCAATCAGAGAGTTGCTCTACATATCGCGACCATGACATCAACGGATCAACCGCGGGGTAAAAGCGTTTATAGGCTCGATCATAGCTGAGTCCGAGAAACGCTTTGACCGTGTTCAGCGTTCCCTGGGTCACGGGCTCTTCAAAATTCCCCCCTGCTGGAGATACCGTGCCGATCAGGGTTAATGAGCCAGTCGAGTGGTCATTGGCCTTGATAACACCGGCCCGCTCATAGAGATTACGGATAGAGGATTCAAGATAAGCGGGAAAGGCCTCTTCACCGGGAATCTCTTCCAACCGGCCAGAAGTCTCCCGCATCGCCTGAGCCCAGCGAGACGTGGAATCAGCCAGTAATAGTACGTTATAACCCATCTGACGATAGTACTCTCCAATAGTCACCCCGGTATAGATGGATGCTTCACGAGCGGCCACCGGCATTGATGAGGTATTGCAGATAATGATGGTTCGATCCATCAAGGTGCCGCCGGTATGTGGGTCTTGTAATTGCGGAAATTCATTAATGGTTTCCACCACTTCACCGGCACGCTCCCCACAGGCGACCACGATCACGATATCTACATCCGAATAACGGGATATTAAGTTCTGCAGTACGGTCTTGCCCGCACCAAACGGCCCTGGAATACAGGCCGTACCGCCTTTGGCAATAGGAAAGAAGGTATCGATTAACCTCAAGGTGGTGATCATCGGCTGCGAAGGGTACTGACGATGACTAGCACCGGATTTGATCAAATTGACGGGCAGCGGCATCCGTACCGGCCAGCGTTGCATCATGGTCAACTCATGCCGCTGGCCCTCTTCGTCACGGACCCTCGCAATAATCGTATCTACCGGAAAGGTACCCTCCTGTATCCATTCAACAGTAAGCGGCCCACTAAAGTGAAACGGCACCATAATCTTATGGCTAAAACGCCCTTCCTGTACCCCCCCTAAAACATCACCTGCATTGACTCGATCCCCAACCCGGGCAATCGCTGAAAAAGACCACTTTTCTTTACGCTCTAATGCCGGCGAAACCGCGCCACGCAGCAGGAACTTGCCATTCATCACCTCCAATCGGTGTAGCGGATTCTGCAAGCCGTCATAGACCTGGCGTAGCAAGCCCGGCCCTAACTCTACCGATAGCAATTGCCCGGTTTGTTCTACCGGATCACCCACCGCGACACCGGTAGTATCTTCATAGACCTGCACATCGGCACGCTGACCTCTCACACGAAGCACTTCGGCTTTCAACTTTTCCTGGTGTTGGGCGTTACTGGAGCGGGGACAAATATAGACCACCTCATTTTTTATCAATGGGCGACCTTGTTCAAGGTGCGCCAGAGACTCCACGGTGACCACATCATCACTGACCGCTACCACTTTTGCCGTCGCCTTAATGCTACTGACAGAGTCCCCTGCACTATCGCTATCATTCTGTGTTGTCAAACTCATGCCATCCCCTGCAATGTCTTCATTGATTGCGCCAGACTGCCCGTGACCAGTTGGTCAAAGTTCACTCGCGCACGCTCGGCACTGTATTTGCACCAGCGATCCACTAAATCCCACTTCACAACGTACAAGAAAACCGCCGAAAAGCCATAGGGAGTCAATGGCGTTTGTGTGCTGTAGTAACGCCATACCGCAGACAACAGCACCCGCTCAACCTTAAAACTCTCCCCCGACTCCATATAGCTCATAACTTCAGGTAACCAGGGGAATCGGTGTTCTAGTTTAAAACAGGGGCTAGACCAGTTATTTCGGATATGACGCGTATACCCTCCATACCCCCATGATTCATGCAACCCCGGAGCCTCCGCCCCCTGCTTTCGACGACGGGTAGCCGCCATCACCGTTCGGATATCCATACGCCATTGCAACCACTCTTGAACATCCGCATAAGGAATGCCGTACAAAAATTTGTTGGCTTTGCGGATCAACCCTTGTTCATCTTCCTGTAAGGTAATATCCCCCCAGTAAAATGCTTCACTTAACTTTTGCAGCCAGTGCAGGTCTTGCGGGTCAAGCATGGTCATTCGCTTTTGCAACTGCACTCGGGTGATGGCCGATCGATGGTAACGAAACGGGTCAGCCAAATGGGGCAACGAGCTAAGCAGTTCAATATACTGTTGGTTTACCATCATACCCTCTTAGGCCACGACCCCTTCCAGTAAGGCACGAAATCGAGGCTGTAAATGGGCCAATAACAAGTCGGCTAGTGCCTTATCCGTTACCTCAATCAAGATCTCCCCCTCCCGTAAAGAGAATACCAATCCGGATGAAACCTCTGGGCTGAGCTTAATTTCAACACCGGATTGGAACAGACGCTTGGCGACATCCGACAGCACTTCCATCAACTCGCCCTGCTCAATAGAGGCTGGATTTTGGCGTAACTCCTCTAAACCCAATGCCTGTTCCGGTAGCAGTATTTTCATTTTTTCATCGGGTACACGGCTTTTTGCAGCGGCTTGAACAAGTATCTGCTTAAGCGTATCCG
Organism: Oleiphilaceae bacterium; assembly: GCA_041636295.1. Classification (GTDB taxonomy): domain Bacteria; phylum Pseudomonadota; class Gammaproteobacteria; order Pseudomonadales; family Oleiphilaceae; genus Alkalimarinus. Next base: position 8,732 of record JBFKTM010000024.1, on the reverse strand, counting down.
GATCCTGCATTTCATGCTGAATCAGTCGTTTTAACTGGCCTGCAAATTGCGAAGAGAGTTCATCTTTCAACTTTAGTTTGATGTCACGAAACGCCATATCCAGCGAATCTTTGCCCGCATTACGAATAAACTGAGCGTCTTTTTCAGCGCGAAGCTTAATGTGGGCAGCCTCTTCTTTGGCCTGGCTCAGTATCCACTCAGCCCGCTTCTCAGCCTCTTTAACAATTCGGGTTCCCTCTTCTTTACCCGCAGCCACACCTTTCTCATGAATCAGATCAATCAGCTCTTGTACGCCATTGGATGATTCCGGGGTATTAACAGGTTGAGACACAGTAGACCTCCTCAGGCAGGTAACGAGCCACTAAGTACCAAGGCAAAGACAAAGGCAAAGACCGCAAACCCTTCCACAATGGCTGCTGGGGCAATGGTCAGGCCAAATATTTCAGGCTTGTTTTTTGATGCGTTAATCGCCGCAACCAGCGCTTGCCCCTGATAAATGGCACTGAACATCAGTGCTAACCCGGTCAACAGACCAATACCAAAAATACCTGGAGCATTGGTGGCGGTAATTTCGCGATTAAGGGTAAACATTACCACAATCCCCAAGATCCCCTGAGTCGACGGCATCGCGGCAAGACCAATATACTTACCATAACCACTTTCGGTATCCAGTAATGCTCCTGCCGCCGCCTGACCTGCACGAGCACACCCATTACTGCTTCCAATTGCACCCAGCGCCACTGGCGCAAATACCCCAATCCAGCCCAGCGTTATCAGGAACTGTTCCATCGACTCTCTCCTTACCTTTTCTGATGATCTCGCAACACGACTTGTCGGAATAAATTCCGCACCGACAACACGATTGATGCTTGTATTTTCTTAACAGGCTTCAATCCAGATTAACCCCGCTTTCTAAAGGCTTTGAAGGGGTAGCCCTCCCCCTTTACACCCCAGTTATAGAATTCCAATAGATTCAGGCGCAAGCCATGAATTACGCCACTCATAATACCCAACACAAAGTTGAGTCCATGCCCCAGCAGAATAATCAGTGCGAACAGAATAAACCCGCCGGCAGACACGGAGTCTCTAGCCTCAACAGCCAGGTTATTAAAGGTCACCGCTAACGATGCACTGGATAGTCCCAAGGCAAACAAACGCATGTAACTCAGCACATCACCAAAAGCCTTGGACAAGCCATAAAGTGCTTTCACGCCATCCAATAGTCGCATCAGAAGGTCTGTTACCCGGGTCATTTTACGATGACTACTAAACAGCAAAATCAGCAGCAGCCCAACCCAAATGACCTGACCGTTAGGTGAAGCGGCCAACTGGAATGAATCAGCTCCCATATACTCAAGCCACATCCGGTAGCTAAAGCCGATCACCAGAATCCAACCGATCGACGATAACGCCTTAAGTGATTGCCTATCCGTCCAGGCGACCATGGCATTGGCCACAATCAGATGCAAAACCCCAGCCCCTATTGAGAGCTTCATCATTCCACTGAAGTCACTCATATCAAGTAAGTGCAGGTAACTCAACAACGTACCACTCGACGGGGTAATGCCAAAGTAGCTCCCCACTAAGGTGCCGTAGACAAAAGAGCAAGCAATCAACGACGTCGCAAGGTTTCGGATACGGATTCCCGTTTCACTACGACTTAACCTCTTCCAGAAGAGCATCAGAAAGCCCCCCAGTAACAAGGCATAACCAGCATCAGACAAGATCATGGCGAAGAATAGTGAGAAGGAGAAAAAGATCATCAGAGACGGATCCCAAGAGCGATAACCCGGGAGCTGAAAAAAAGAGACCGCCTCTTCTCCCCCTCCAAAACGACTGGAGTTTTGTAATAGTGTGGGCGGTTCATCGTGTGCTTCAACCCTATCCAACCGATAGGCGATCCGCCACTCACGTTGTAGTTGCTCCAGTTGGGAAATAGCGGCTTCAGGTATCCAGCCCCGGAGTGCAAAACAGTCGGGGGTGTCAAACGTAATGCCTGATGCTGCCAGTAACTCGGAATAGTTAACGGTCTGGTCGAACGAGCGGGTTAATGGCAATATCCAGCGAGTTAGCGACTCTCTTTGAGCATTGAGATCTTCGAGTCTAACCAGCGATGCTTCTCTCGATGCGGCTAACTGCGAAAGTGATTGACTCCCGACATGAACCCGTGGAAACGGCATCTGTTCCTGTGTCAATTCACTCTCCGATAGTGCCACCAGATAGTAAAAATTGTGATCTTCACTAACAATGTTCCAGGGCACCGCCAAGGTATCCAAACGGGCCTTTTTTGAGAGCGGAATTTTATAAAACCATAACCGGTAGTCTGCCAAGTCTGGCAACCCTGGGTACTCAAAATCCCCCCAGGGCTTAAGCACTTTGATACGCTGACGAATCAGCTCAATCTGATCCAGCGTCTCTTCCCTGGCTAATTTATTGGCCAACACATCTGTAATCACATGGTCGAGATCGTAGTGGCCTGCAGGCATCTGTAATCGACGTTGTTGAGGGGCACTCTTAAGGTAAGATAAGGCTTCTTTTAGTTGCTCATACGAGGCCATAGGCTGCGCCTCTTGGGGTTTCGCTAACGGCACCAGATGCACAGCACCAACCCCTTGCAGGGCATCCAGAATCTCGGTTTTAGCATCCACATCGCCCACTAACGTCAGTTTTTTAAGTAATGCAATGCTCATGGTAAGAGTTGATCCCTATTGCCGATAAGACGGGGCTTGGTTTTTCTGCTTCGCCAGCTTAGAGCGAACGACCGCAGCTCGCTCCTGATCCGCCAGAAACAATCCAATTCGCTTAACATTTTCTTTGGAGTCGGGAATAAGCACCTTGGAGAACAGGTTTACCCGTTGCGTAATGGTCCGAACAGCCTTGTTTAAACGCAGCAACCGAACCTGTAATACCTCCTGTTCCAACTTCAGGCGAATCACTTTCTCCAGTGAGTTCGCCACTTCATCGACCCAGTGAGGCCGTGCCAAATAGCTATAGTGAGCCCGCCGATACTCCACCGTTTTCAGCGTAGGCAGCAAAATGCCTAACAGGTTTTCCTGTTGAATATCGAGTTGACTGACTGTCACCAGCCCTGCCATTTCAATATTCTCATCGGCCAACATCGGCAGCCGCTGATAGACATCCTGCTGTATCGCCTCGATCAGCTCACGGTGCTCACTCAAGGCCTGCTCTGCTTTTTTCCGCTCAACTAACAACTGTTTCTGCTTCAGTTCCAGCGATGGCAGGTATTTGCCATAGGCCTTCTGCTTCTGCTTCTCTTTACTGAGCGCGCTTTTATTGAGAGCCAGCTTGGCCATGACCATGCACCCAGTATTGATCTTTCAGCGGTTGTTTAATGACCACTTCGTCTTTTTCAAAGCACTCGGCCAATAACGCCCAACAGCCATTCAGTGCCTCTTCCAGTGGCATGGAGATATCGAGCTTCATAAATCGTTTACGGAACCGCTGACTGAATTTAAGTAACTTATGGTCAAATTCGCTCAGATCAAACGCCATTGCCTGCTTCTGTTCTGCTTCGACCCCTTCGGAGTAATATCGAATCATGGTATTCATGATCTGGCCGTGATCTTCACGGGTCTGTTTACCAATCACATGCTGCTTGAGGCGAGACAGAGAGCCAAAGGGATCTATCTCACCATTGTGGAGATAGAACTGCCCTTCGGTGATATAACCGGTGTTGTCGGGAACCGGGTGCGTGACGTCATTCCCCGGCATGGTGGTAACGGAGAGAATGGTAACGGAACCGGCCCCTTTAAAGTCACAGGCTTTTTCATAGCGACGCGCAAGCTGTGAGTAGAGATCGCCCATATAGCCGCGATTGGAAGGAATATGCTCCATGGCTATGCCGATCTCTTTCATGGCATCGGCATAAGCGGTCATATCGGTCAGTAATACCAGTACCCGCTTACCCTCTTCCACGGCCATTTTTTCGGCCACCGCAAGACACAGATCTGGCACCATCAGACGTTCGACCACCGGATCTGAGGCCAGATTTACAAACATTACGGTACGCGAAAGTACGCCAGCCTCTTCAAAAGCCTGCTTAAAACTGTGATAGTCATCGAAGATTAAACCCAAACCGCCAAATACCACCACATCGGCATCGGCCTGAATGCCAATACGAGCGAGAAACTGGTTATAGGGTTCACCAGCAACGGAGAAGATCGGTATTTTTTGACTCTCTACCAGGCAGTTAAAGACATCGATCATGGGTACATCGGTTCGAATCATACGGGAGGCCAACACTCTCGCCGTAGGATTCACCGTCGGGCCATTAATTTGCACTCTGGGTTCGTGGCAGAGCGAAGGCCCGTTGTCGATCGCCTGGCCAGAGCCACCAAAAACGCGCCCCAGAATATTTTCGGAGTAGATCGCCTGCAGGGTTTCGCCCAGAAAGCGAACCGAGGCATGATTGGAGAGCCCCTTGGTACCAGAAAAAACCTGTAGTGATACCTGCTCATCACTGAGCTTGATTATCTGGGCAAGCGAGAAGGGCTTCCCCTCCTGTTCGATCATCGCCAGATCGCGGTTACGCGGAGGAATCTCCATCGCATCAAGGTTGCCAACCTTTAAATTGACAATATCACCGACGATACTGGTAATGCCGTTATATCGAGTAAACCGTCCTTCCATTGCCAATCCTTCTTTGGGATAGCTAAGCGCTATGGGCAGTCGTTTGTAGTGCTTATCGATGGGTACCGCTTAATTCGCAATACCGTTTGCTTTTTACCAAAGGCTACGCCAATTCTATCGCGAAGACATTTCAAAACCATGACCAATCTCAAAGTCTCAACCAGTAGCAATGAGCTACTGCAGGCTTAATGTGGCTGCATGTGATGATCCCGGCATCGCTCAGTTGGCTGTTCAAACTCGATCGTTGTATGAGCCAATTGATACGATCTTAACCCCTCAGCAATCTCCAACTTCACCTGCTGCTGCACCGCATTGTCCACACACTGGTTTAGCACTAGATGGGCCGTTAGCACATGGTGCTCGCCATCCAGTGACCATAAATGAAGGTGATGCACGGTTGCCACCTGCTCAACCGACAGCAGTTGCTGATATATCTGCTCCCTCAAGGCCTGATCCGGGGTCGCCTGCAAGAACAGTTTGATGGTCGCTTTCAGGGAGCGCATCACATTGATCAGAATAAAAAGCGTAAAGGCAATCGATAACAATGGGTCGAGAATCGGCCAGTCAACATACATTAGTACCACGCTGACGATTAACACCGCAACCCAACCTAGTACATCTTCCAGCAAGTGCCAATTCAATACTCGTTCATTAAGGGTTTTGCCATCACTCAGCTTGTACGCGGCATAACCGTTCACCACCACACCAAGTATCGCCAGACCCAACATGCCTTCGGCATGGGGCATTTCAGGAGCAGCTAATCGCGGTATCGCCTCAGTCAACACCCAAAGTGATCCCGCCACCAGTACCGCACCGTTAATCAGAGCGCCCAATAGAGAGAGCCGTCGATAACCATAGCTGAACAGCTTATCGGCCCCTTTGTCACTCATTTTGCCGAGAACCCAACCCAGCCCAATTGACAGCGTATCACCAAGATCATGAACCGCATCGGCCATAATAGCGGTACTATTGGTTAGCCATCCGCCCACAAACTCTATGATGGTGAAGAACAAATTCAGAAAGAAGGCAATGCCAATACGTCCGGATACTGCATGGCTATGACTGTGATGGTGACCGTGACTATGTGGTTTATCATGGTTATGCATCACCAAGCCCCCTTCTCTTCACATGTATCGCTGCAACACGTGTCTTCAGCACACGATTCTGTGTCCTCTTGAACCTTCGCTTGTCGAGCCTCTCTCACGATGGTGCGCGCCCCCTTTAGAATCACAACAGCAACGACCGCACCAATCACTATATCGGGCCAACGACTGTCCAGCCACCACACCAAGCCGCCCGCCGCGATAACCCCTACATTGGCAATAACATCATTTTTGGAGAAGATCCAGCTGGCCCGCATATGTACTTCACCATTGCGGTGTTGTTGAATCAACAGTAGACAGATCACATTAGCGACCAGTGCAACAAAGCCCACCCCAATCATTAATGCCGATACAGGGTCACTCCCCCACCAGGCACGACGCAGAATATCGATAATAATCAGCCCACCCAGAATCCCCTGAAAGTAGCCGCTAACCAGTGCGGCATTGGCTTTATGTTGCAATGATCGACCAATGGCATACAGACCAATGGCATACACCACTGCATCAGCCAGCATATCGAGCGAATCTGCAATGAGAGCCGTAGACTCGGCAACCCAGCCTACAGCAAACTCCAACAAAAACATGGTGGCATTAATTCCCAGCAATGCCACCAGTACCTTTTTCTGTGAGGCGTCTTTAATTTCAACTTCGCATCCGCAATCTGACATCGTTAAACCCTTTTGGCACTTTTCAATTGAGCGCTTGTGTTCGTGATTCAATTCAACTACCGTTATTAAAAACCCTGTAGTGGATACAGAGTCAAGTGTAGCCGTTTAATCTCTTGAGGTTATTGATATGCGTATCAGTCAATTGGCCAAAGCCGCTCACTGTGATTTGGAAACGGTGAGATATTACGAAAAAATTAATCTGATGCCAGAACCCGCCCGTAACGACTCAGGTTACCGGACCTATAACCAGAACCACCTCGACCGGCTTAACTTTATCCGCCACTGTCGCTCGCTGGATATGCCACTGAAAGAGATTACCTCACTGTTGCACTTTCGTGACAATCCATCGCTTAAGTGTGATCAGGTCAATCAACTGATTGATGAGCAACTCATCTCTGTTGAAAACAAAATTAAGATGCTGGAGGGGTTGAAAGAGCAACTACATGCCCTGCGTAACCGCTGCGATGACAATCATGTGGCCGGCGATTGCGGCATATTGAAAGGGCTCGACAGTGATGCGGAATTTGGGGATTGCCCCTGTCACCAACCGAGCTCATAAGATATGCAATGACTCTTAAAAATCAATGCGTTAGCGTTTCCTTAAAATAGTCAAAGCCAAACCCTCAAAAAGAGTATAAAATTCGCTCAGTTTTTTTTACTGAAGTGTACTCGTCATGCTGTACCGACACCTGTTTATAACGCTCTTTGCGCTGGTATATTCAATCAGCAGCATTGCTATTGCAGTTGACAATCAGCCACTTCAACCAGGTAACTATCTTATAAACCTGGACTATCTTGGCGGCGATAAACTGGATAATACCTCCGCCGATGACACGCAAGAGCCCCCCCACACAGCTAATGCAGTAAAAAATTACACTAGCAATGATCATCCTTCAACGATAACACCTGATCACAGCATCTTACGTATCGTTCGCTACCCCAAACTGTCGCGAGCCCCCCCTCTTATCGCTAACCGCGATACCGTAACTTGGCCAGCATCAATTACAAACTAGATAGCTCCTCTAAAATAAGCGCTATTTGGGAACGTACTGCCTGTACTAACAGGTTTGTAAGCTTGTAGGCCAACACCGATTTCTTAATAAAAATGAGGACAGACCTTGAAATATCTACTGCACACCCTGTTGTTATTCGCCATAACAACACTGCCTGCGGCCGCTTCGGAGGCTGCCGGTAACAGCTTAAATATGATGAATACGGGCTTGGGCATCGCCGCGCTAATTGTCTTTGTTCTGGCTTACGGGCTAGTTATTGCCGAAGAGTTCATTCACCTGAGAAAGTCCAAGCCAGTTATGCTGGCAGCGGGGTTAATCTGGGTATTTGTCGCCCTGTTGGCCAAACAGGTTGAAGGCGGCAATGAGATCATTGAACATGCAATTAATCACAACCTACTGGAGTATGCCGCGTTACTGCTGTTTCTGTTAACAGCGATGATCTACGTAAACGCCATGACCGAGCGAAACGTATTCGAAGCGCTACGCTCATGGTTGATCCGTAAAGGCTTTAGTTACCGAAAGCTGTTCTGGATTACCGGCTTTCTCGCCTTTTTTATCTCACCTATTGCCGATAACCTGACCACAGCCCTGTTGATGGGTGCGGTCGTACTGGCAGTGGGATCAGACAAGCCCAGTTTTGTCGCCATTGCATTTATTAATATCGTGGTTGCCGCCAATGCCGGTGGCGCTTTCAGCCCCTTTGGCGATATCACCACGCTGATGGTTTGGCAGTCTGGTCACATCGACTTCTTTGGCTTTTTCGCACTGTTTGTACCCTCGCTGGTCAACTACCTGATTCCCGCGTCCATCATGAACTTTGCTGTACCTAAAGAAACGCCCGCCGCCGGCAATGAAGATGTAGCCATTAAGCGTGGAGGTCTGATTATCTGCGCGCTCTTCATTTGTACCATCGTCACGGCAGTCAGCTTCGAACAAGTACTTCACCTTCCCCCCTTTCTGGGGATGATGATGGGACTCTCTTATCTGTTCTTCTACTCCTATTACATCAAGATCACCGAACACAACACCTTCGATCATACCGCCGAGTTTAACATTTTCAATAAGGTGGCACGGGCCGAGTGGGATACCCTGTTGTTCTTCTTCGGTGTTATATTCTGCGTCGGAGGACTGGGAACTATCGGCTACTTGGGGTACGTCTCACATTTCATGTACGAAGGCTGGGGGCCAACCAATGCTAACATTGTGGCCGGTCTGCTCTCTGCGGTGGTCGATAACATTCCAGTGATGTTTGCGATTCTGAGTATGTCGCCTGAGATGGATAGCTACCAGTGGTTGCT
>JBFKTM010000023.1:0-13368 GCA_041636295.1 Oleiphilaceae bacterium | reverse complement strand
ATGCCCCACTCTTGATCAATAGGTATCAGTGTAGCGTCAGACTGCTGGCTAACAAAGCGCTCAATTATACGGCTATTCTCCTGAGAAAAAACAGAACAGGTCGCGTAGACCAGTTTTCCGCCTGGTTTCAGCATCTGCCAGGAGGCTTGCAAGATACTTAATTGCAGTGTTGCCAGTGCGGTAATGTCACTCTCCTGGCGCAGTAGTTTGATATCGGGATGCCGTCGAATAACACCGGTGGCACTACAGGGGGCATCCAGCAGAATGCGATCAAATGGTTGTTGATCCCACCAGCTATCGGGGTCTGCTGCATCACCGGTAATGACATTGGCCGCCAGTTGCAGCCGCTGCAGATTTTGATGAATCCGCTCAACCCGGCTTGGGTCGACGTCAATAGCCGTTACCTCGGCCCCAGGAAAGCGTTCCAACAGGGCACAGGTTTTGCCACCTGGTGCCGCACAGGCATCAAGAATCCGGGCATTGGCCGGAGGATCAAGTAGTTCACAACAGAGCTGCGCCGCTTCATCTTGTACGCTCACCCAGCCCTCGTCAAAACCGGGCAGCATCTCCACATCGACCGGTGATGCCAGGGTAATACCGGCGGTGGCATAGCGAGTGGCATTGGCATTAATATCGGCTTGTGCTAGCTGCTGCAGGTATTCATCGCGACTGATTCGAGCGAGATTGACACGTAGTGTCATCGGCGGACGCAGATTATTGTTGTGAAGAATCTGTTGCCAGTAATCGGGCCAATTGTTGCGAAGTTTCTCGATTATCCATTGCGGGTGGCTGTAGTTAAAAGAGTCACTCTCTGTAAGTTCGTCCAGCCACTGTTCCTTCTCACGTTCGACATTTCTCAGTACCCCGTTAACAACGCCTTTTAACCGGGAATAATTCAACGCGTCGGTGGCCTCAACGGTTTCGTAGATGGCGGCATGAGTTGGCGTTCGCATTGCTACGAGTTGGTAGATGCCTACTAAAATAACCGACTCCACTAACCGGTCCTGTGGCTCAAATGGCCGCACCATCAAGGTACGCTGTATTGACTGCAGCTTGTGATACCAGCGGCAGACGCCAAAACAGAGTTCTTGCAGCAAAGCCTTGTCATTAGGCGCGACTTTTTGCAGGGCGGGTGGCAGCAAGCTACTGAGTGACTTTTTATCGTAGCTGACTTGATGAATCACTTGTGCTGCAATCGCACGCAGGTTATCGGTGTCAATGAGGGGGATTTTTCTCTGTTTCGAATGACGGGGCTCTGATTTACGAGAGCCGGATCTACGAGACTCAGATTGACGCGCTTTGGAATGCCGGAACTTTGCCATATCAGGCCTCTGCTCCTGCACTTATCAGTTGGGTTCCCGGTTCCAGCATGGCTTTGCCACCGTTAACAAAATCGCTTACCGACATGGCTTTTGCGCCTGGCAGCTGTAGTTTTTTGATACAGATGGCCTGTTCGCCACAGTTGATCACGATGCCATCACGGGATTTACGCAATACGGTTCCGGCTGGCTGATCTGAGTTATCGTCAGTAACCTCGGCCTCAAACAGGCGAATGCGCTCACCGGCTTCGACGGTAAATGCCACAGGCCACGGATTGAAAGCTCGGATAGTCAGTGCAATCGTGCCCGCCGGTAAGGACCAGTCGATTTGTGCATCCTCTTTAGCGAGTTTATGGGCATAGGTTGCCAACTCATTGTCTTGCTGGATATTCTCTAACTGGTTGGTTGAGAGTCGTGGTAACGCCTCCAGCATTGCCTCTGCACCTAACGCGGCGAGCCGGTCATGCAGAGTACCGCCGTTATCGTTCTCACTGATAGCGGTTTGCTTTTTCCACAACATATTTCCGGTATCCAGCCCCTCATCCATCTGCATAATGGTGATGCCGGTTTCGCTGTCCCCAGCCTGTATCGCCCGTTGAATTGGAGCCGCTCCGCGCCAGCGAGGCAGCAGTGAGGCATGAATATTAATGCAGCCAAGTTTGGGTGTCTCAAGCACGACTTTGGGTAATAACAAGCCGTAAGCCGCGACGATCATAAGATCGGGCTCAAGTGCCTGAAGCGCTTGTTGATCACTTTCCTGCTTGAAGTTGAGTGGTTGATAAACGGGGATATCATGTTGCTCAGCCAGCTGTTTTACCGGGCTCTTGTGGAGCTTTTTACCTCGACCGGCCGGTCGATCCGGTTGGGTGTAGACCGCAATAACATCATAGCCTTGCTCGAGTAGGGCTGCCAGGCTGGATGCGGCAAAATCAGGGGTGCCCGCAAATACGATACGGAGGGGGGAAACATCTGCCACTGGCTGGTCTGCTCCTAATGAATAGTTATCTACTGATATAAAAAAGGAGGCCAGAACCCAACGGATTTGACCTCCTTCTCTCTATTACCACTGATTTAAGCGCCAATACGATGGAGCTTTTCCAGCTTTTTACGAATGCGATTACGTTTTAACGGGCTTAAATAGTCAACAAACAGCTTGCCGTTCAGATGGTCCAATTCATGTTGAATACAGACGGCCAGCAATTCATTGGCCTCAAGCTCAAACGGGTTGCCGTCACGATCCAGTGCTTTTACCAGCACATGATCTATCCGGGTTACATCTTCATAAAATCCGGGTACTGAGAGACAGCCTTCCTGCATGTCGTGTGGCTCACCTTCAAGCACAGTGACCTCAGGGTTGATAAAAACCAGTGGCTGGTTTTTATCTTCGGATACGTCGATGACCACAATGCGTTTGTGAATATTGACCTGGGTAGCGGCCAAGCCGATACCGGGTGCGTCGTACATGGTTTCAAACATGTCATCGATGATCTTGCGAAGATCATCGTCAAAGGTGGTCACCGGAGCGGCCACTTTGCGCAAACGGGGGTCTGGGAACTCAAGAATTTCTAGTTTAGCCATAGGTAGTTATGTTGAACTCTTAAACAATTTGTAACGATTCTTTTTTAGCTAAAGTGTGTTACAAGTCACGATATGCCTGCTACTATTATCTATTAGACAGAGGAATAGTACAAATTATCCGCAGTTATTCTATAGTAATAAGAAGTGTATCTGCCTCGGCGATCGGTTATGCGTGGCGAGATGATAAAATCGGTGTGCTTCTGTAAAGTGACTCGAGATGAATTCCGTTTCTCAAGTAGGGCCAATCAGTTTGGTAACATCCTGATCAGGCTGTGTGCTTAGTAGGGGAAATGGGGTGGCATGAGTGCTGCGGAACATATGCAACGTATAAAGCACAATGATTCGTGCAAAAATAAAATTATAAGGCCAGTGGCAAACGGTCATTACCCACTCGCTGTAACATTAAAACGTTAATTATATTGATGCTTAGTAAGGGATCTCTATCATGAGGAAACTGTTGTTAGGCCTATCGGCAATGCTGTTGTTGAGCATTCAGGTAGCCATGGCGCAGCCAGAACTAAAATCCGGTCACCCGGACCGTTATACTGTTGTAAAGGGCGATACCTTATGGGATATCTCTTCTCGATTTCTGGATAGCCCCTGGCTTTGGCCTGAAATTTGGCATGCCAACCCACAGATTGATAACCCTCACCTGATCTATCCCGGCGATGTTATTGGTCTGGTTTATATTCAGGGGCAACCCAAAGTGACCACCATTAAACGCGGTCCGGATAGTGACGTGGTTAAACTAAGCCCTAAAGCACGGGCGACGCCACTCACTACGGCGATTCCTGCAATTCCTCTTGATGCCATCCGACAGTTTTTGACAGAGTCTCGAATTGTAGAAAAAGCCGATATGGATGCCGCACCTTATGTTTTAATTGGTAAAGGGCAACACCTGCTGACCGGTGCCGGAGACACGATCTACGCACGGGGTGATGTTGCGGAAAGTAAGGCCATGGGCATTTTCCGTAATAGTCAGGCTTATTTTGATCCTGAAACCAATGAGTTTTTGGGTCTGGAAGCCAAATCTGTTGCAACCGCCAAAATTAAATCCGTTGATGGTGAAGTTGTAACACTGAATGTGCAGCGCTCCAGTGAAGAAATTCTGCAAGGCGACCGTCTGCTGCCGACCGATGATCGGGTTATTAATTCCACCTATCACCCCAGTGCGCCGGACGGTGACATCAACGGCTACATGATTAACGTACTTAACGGTGTCAGCCAGATTGGACAGTATGCCGTGGTGGTCATTAATAAAGGTGAGCGGGATGGCGTTAAAGAAGGTAACGTATTGGCTGTCTACAAAAAAGGTGGCCTGGTGAGAGACCCGTATACCAAAGAGAAGATTGAACTACCGTCTGACCGCGCCGGTGTTTTGATGGTGTTCCGCACCTTCGAGAAGGTCAGTTATGGATTGGTACTCAGAGCGCTGTTGCCGCTCTCTATTATGGATGAGGTACGTAACCCATAGGGGGCGTAGTCCACAATAGCATTGAATAATCGGTAGTAATACCCAACACGGACGCAATAAGGATGTTTGCGTCCGTTTTAACACAACGAAAACTCTTAATTCGACTTTTCGGTCAAGGATGATCGCATGGCTCATTCCCACAATACCGCTGCGCTAACCGGCGATGTTTCAAGTAAAACTCAACCGTCTTATTCAGCTCACTCTTCACTTGCCCTATTCCACCTGCCAGGGGTTGGTCCTTCTCGCTACCACAAGCTGCTGGAGTGGTTTGGCTCGGCTGAAGCAGTAATTTCCGGTGATCGTAAGCTCATTCAGGCCGCAGGAATAAAAACTGACGCCTTAAGGTTGCTGGATGACTTTGCCCGCAGTGGACTTGACTCCGAACTCGGGCGACAGGTTGAGCGCGACCTGTCCTGGCTGGCGCAACCGGGCAATGACCTGTTGCTGCTGGACGATGAAGACTACCCATCACTATTGAAGCATATCGACAGCCCTCCACCACTGCTTTTTATAAGAGGGGCTCGTGAACTGCTCAGCGAACCGCAACTGGCGATTGTCGGGAGTCGTAATCCCTCCATCGATGGTAAAGAGAATGCCTACCGTTTTGCCAAAGCGCTGGTGAATGTTGGCCTGGCCGTTACCAGCGGTATGGCGCTGGGTATTGATGGCTCGGCGCATCAGGGAGCGATTGATGGTGGTGGGTATACTGTTGCTGTAGTAGGAACCGGCGCCGATATCATCTATCCGGCACGTCATCGTGGCTTGGCAGATAAGATTCTGGAGAAGGGGGTTATCGTCTCAGAGCTGCCGTTGGGCACGCAACCACAACCGGCCAACTTTCCCCGGCGAAACCGTATTATCAGTGCATTATCGTTAGGTGTGCTGGTTGTAGAAGCAAGTCCTCGTAGCGGCTCGTTGATTACTGCCCATTGTGCCTTGGATCAGGGGCGTGAGGTTTATGCGATTCCCGGTTCCATACACAATCCTATGGCGAGAGGGTGTCATCAACTATTAAGGCAGGGTGCCAAGTTGGTGGAGTGTGCCGAGGATATATTCGAGGAGCTCAGCAGTCTACTGGCCTTTCATCAGTTGGTTCGGAATGAGGCGGAATATGCCGTACCAACTACCAAAGACTTGTTTACCGGTGGGGCTACAGGGTTCGATTCTGCCGAGACCAACGTGGCTGAGATTGATGAACAGCTTACCGAGCAAGAGCGCTCTCTGCTCGCGCTTATTGGCTATGATGTGGTTTCAGTTGATCTGGTGGTTGAGCGATCAGTACTCTCGGTTGAAGACATATCATTCCTGCTGATGTCGCTGGAGTTGAAAGGGGTTATTCAATCGGTGCCGGGAGGCTTTCAAAGGGTTGCGGAAAGGATGCCTGCTTGATCCTATTCACACTCTGAGTTACTGTGCCGCCATTGCGGTGTATCGCTGTGTTACTAACCTCTACCTTACTAACACAGCGGTGCGGGTTCGACTCCTTTCAGGCAGGTTTAAACGAGTGAGCAACTATACACATCCTTGGCATATTCGACGGGCCGTACAAATTCTACGAGACGGTGGTGTAATCGCCTATCCTACTGAGGCGGTATGGGGGTTAGGGTGTGATCCCTGGAATCGGCAGGCGGTATCGCGTTTGTTGAGCCTAAAGTCGAGAGCGGTCGATAAAGGGGTGATATTAGCCTGCGGCGATATGAACCAACTGGATTTTTTACTTAGTTCGCTCACCTCAGCACAATATCAGAAACTGTCAGAAAGCTGGCCGGGACCCTATACCTGGTTAGTCCCTGATTTATTTAACAGAATCCCCGGCTGGATCAAAGGTAACCATAAAAAAGTAGCTGTTAGGGTTAGTGAGCATTCACTAATTATTGAGTTGTCGGCCGCTTTTGGCCGTCCTATCGTGTCTACATCGGCTAACCCCGCAGGGGCTCCACCTGCCATTAATGCGCTTCGTGTGCGTCAGTATTTCGGTGATCTGCTTGATTATATTGTTCCTGGAGAGCTGGGTCGTGAACAGCAACCTTCGCGGATTATGGATCTCGACAGTGGTGTCATCATCAGAAATTGACCTCAGACGTCGGATTTAACCGGGTTCTACGGTAAACTCCGATGCACGAAATGAATTTTTACGATAATTGCTTGCTAGTGCTAGTACCTCTGTCAGAATGAGTGACTGGGCAATCAGGAGAATAATAATGTCAGCACCCGATATAGATGCAGTCAAAGCTTACTTTCTTGACCTGCAAGATCGAATTTGTGAAGGACTGGAACAGGAAGATACCAAAGGCCAGTTTTTTGAAGAAGAGTGGAAACGAGAAGAAGGCGGGGGCGGACGCACCCGTGTTATGTCGAATGGCCATCTATTCGAAAAGGGCGGTGTTAACTTTTCTCATGTTAAGGGGGGCGAGCTGCCTGCTTCAGCAACCGCTTCACGCCCGGAATTGGCCGGCCGCAGCTTCCAGGCGTTAGGCGTCTCATTGGTAATGCACCCTGAAAATCCTTACGTACCGACCTCCCATGCGAATGTCCGCTTGTTTGTGGCAGAAAAAGAGGGTGAAGCCCCGGTTTGGTGGTTTGGTGGAGGCTATGATCTAACGCCTTACTACGGGTTTGATGAAGACTGCATTCACTGGCATTCCGTTGCGCGAAATGCCTGCGAACCCTTTGGGGATGAGGTCTATCCGGAGTATAAGGCCTGGTGTGATCGCTATTTTTACCTCAAGCATCGCAATGAGCCGCGTGGTGTTGGTGGTTTGTTCTTTGATGATCTGAATAAGTGGGGTTTTGATCGCAGTTTTGAGTTTGTCAGATCGGTGGGCGATAGCTATCTGGATGCCTATCTGCCTATTGTCTCCAGTAGAAAAGATATCAGTTATGGCGCCCGTGAACGGGACTTTCAGCTCTATCGACGCGGCCGCTATGTAGAGTTCAATCTGGTTTTTGACCGAGGTACCTTGTTTGGTCTGCAGTCTGGGGGGCGCACCGAGTCGATACTGATGTCCTTGCCTCCCTTGGTCAAATGGGAGTACAACTGGCAGGCAGAGCCGGATTCGGAAGAGGCGCGTTTGACCGATTACTACCTGATCGGTCGGGACTGGCTAGAAAACTAATTAGTTTCCATCCAGAAACACGACCAACTCACCGTCGTCATCCTGTGACTTGATCACAGGATCCATTAACTTCAACGACTTGTGGATCCTTCACTTAAGCTGAAGGGTGACGAAAAAGCGTTTCTGGATAACAACTAATTATAAGAATTGTTCAGCGCATGGTATGTGCTATAGACGGTAAGAGGAGTCGCCCTATGGATTTATATGCAGTTGTTGGTCATCCGATAAATCATAGCAAATCCCCCAAAATTCATAGCGAATTCGCGTTGCAAACCGGCGAGGAACTGGAATATAGCGCTATTCAGGCACCGTTGAACGAGTTTGTGGAGGTGGTAACGACCTTCTTCCGCCAGGGAGGGAAAGGGCTCAATGTCACGGTGCCTTTTAAAGAACAGGCCTGGCAGCTATGTAGCGTATTGAGTGAGCGTGCCCGTCTGGCCGGTGCCGTTAATACGCTTTACCAAAATGACCGTGGTGATATCTGTGGTGAAAATACCGATGGAGTCGGATTAGTTCGGGATCTAACGGCGAATCACCGGGTTACGCTGCAAGGTAAGCGTATTTTGGTGTTGGGTGCCGGGGGCGCGGTGCGTGGTGTATTGTTGCCGCTGCTGGAAGAGAACCCGGCATCGATTACCATCGCCAACCGAACCCTGTCAAAAGCTGAACAACTAGTGGCGTTATTTGATGGTCGGGGTGAACTGGATGCCTGTGGTTTTGCCGCGCTTAGTCAATCTTATGATGTGATTATCAACGGGACCTCTGCCAGCCTGCAGGGTGATCTGCCACCGCTACCCGATGTCATTGTTGCGGATAATACGGTGGCTTACGACATGATGTATGCGCCTGAGACAACGGTTTTTAACCGGTGGGCAACGCAACATGGGGCGGCGAAGACTATTGATGGATTGGGCATGTTGGTAGAGCAGGCGGCTGAGGCCTTCTTTATCTGGCGAGGTGTCAGGGTCGATACGGCCCCGGTACTCAAGACCTTGCGCGCATTCGACTAGTCGTAGCGTAACATCATACAGAAATTGTCATGTCGGCCGATAACATGGTGGTAAGGGTCGACTGTTGAACGGTATGGATTATGTTGGCCGCACTCTCAATAAAAATAACTCGAACTAACTTATGGATATAGCAACCCTTATTGGGCTTATCACTGGTTCAAGCATTGTCATTCTGGCCATCTCATCAGGCTCTCAACTCTGGGATTTTGTTAATTTCCCCGGTTTGGCGATTGTTATTGGCGGTACGATGGCGGCGACCTTTATCAAATTTCGCCTCTCTTCGGTGTTCAGTGCGTTCGGTTTGGCATTCAAAACCACTTTTCTGGAAAGAACCGATGACCCGCTAAAGCTTATTCAACAGGTTCGCGATTTGGCTTCCGTAGTCCGTAAAGACGGCATATTGGGGCTGGAAAGTTTTGAGGTTGATAGCGCTTTTCTGAAAAAAAGTATCAACCTCTGTGTCGATGGCCATCCGCCAGAATTTGTCGAAGAGGTGCTGATACAAGAGGTGGAGCAATCGATTGAGCGATATGAAATCGCCGAGAAGGTTTTTCGCGGCATCGCTGAAACGGCACCCGGTCTTGGCATGTTAGGAACACTGATCGGCCTGGTGCAAATGCTTAACAACATGGAAGACCCGAGTAGCATCGGACCGGCCATGGCGGTGGCACTGCTGACCACGTTTTATGGTGCTTTTATCGCGCAAATGATGGCCATTCCACTGGCCGATAAACTACAGGTTAAAGCGCTGGATGAGCATCGCAATATGGCACTGATTATCACCAGTATCCAAAGTATCCTGAAAGGACAGAATCCCCGAGTACTCTCCGAAGTACTCACTGCCTATGTGCCCCCTTCACAGAGGGATCTGGTGACAAAACGGGATTAGCCTGACGGAGACTGCCGACAATGCGCACCATCGCTCCCCCAAAAAACAAGAAAGCCAGACCCAGCGGGGCAGGCTGGATTGTCACATTTGCAGACTTGATGACGCTGTTACTAACGTTTTTTGTACTGTTGCTCTCTTTTAGTGAAATGGATACCGAGAAATATAAGGCGATTGCCCAGTCGATGGCAGTCTCTTTCGGGGTGAGCTGGATACAGGGTGATCGAGCCGGTGGTCAGCTAACCCTGATTGAGAGTGATGCGGTCCCACCCCCTCCGCAGCAAAAAGAGCCTACGGTTGAGCCTGAACCGCCCAAACCAGAGCCACCCAGCACGGTTACCGATGTGGAGATAGGTCAGCCGGCTCCGCTAAAAATTGATGCTGGGCTCGAAGCGTTGGCCGAAGAGTTGGTGCAGCAACTGGAAAGTGAGATTGTCTCCAACGCGCTCAATGTCAGCTTTGACTCGGAAAAGGTTATTGTGCGCTTCTCCGAAGAGGCGACTTTTACATCGGGCAGTGATCAACTCAAGTCTGATATGCTGCCAATTATCAACAAAATTGTCTCAGCCCTGGCGCAGTGTGAAGGCGATATCGTCGTGTCGGGTTATACCGATGATCAGCCCATTACCAGCGGGCGATTTCGCTCCAACTGGGATCTGTCGGCCGCTCGGGCGGTAAGTGTTGTTCACCAGTTGGTGTTGGAACAAAAAATCGATACCGATCGGGTAATGGCGGCCGGGCATGCTGAAACCAACCCACTGGTGAGCAATGATACGCCTGAGAATCGCGCTAAAAATCGTCGTGTAGAGATAAAAATATATAATCCTGCGTGCGATGAAAAAGGCTTCAGCTTTTAAATTCGCCGATTACAGGGGGCGTTGCCGTGGTGAATAATAGCTGAAGCGTCCGCGCAATTCGTTATAATGTACTCCTTCAAATTTGATATTTACCCAAGTTCCCTATAAGGATTTATTATGAGTGGTCCAAGCCAGCCTAAAACCGTCGACGAAGATTGGAGCGATGAGCGCGTAAAGAGCTTTTTATCATTGCAGCCTTTGGACGAGCTGAACCCTGATTACCATGTGTTGATCAAAGCCTATCAGGCCATGGTTGCCCCGGACTTTGCCCGTTTCGTCACGTTTTTTGTCGCCGAAGGGCGTGATATTAACGCCAAAGACAGCAATGGGAAAACCATCCTTGACCTGATCTCTCAGCACGGTCGTTCCGCTGCTTATGCAGACTCATTGAAGAGTGCCGGCGCTCAGTGCGCGGGCTAACTGGACGGATAACGACTCGTCACCTATAACTATCAGTAGTTATAAACAATACCTAATGGATTGACGGGGAGAGCAGAGTTCACTCGGCTGTGACCGGGTGGACTTTAGAAAGCATTAACAACAATAAAAAGATCGTAAAACAGGATTCGGCATCAGTAGCGTAGCAGCTGTCATATGCGTGTATGAAGCCATAGGCAGCAAGGATAAAAGCATGTCGACGATCAGATTCATCTGTAATCACTGCCATCAGGGCGAATGTCATGAAAACCATCTTGGGAATGCATTTGTCTGTGACCGCTGTAAATCAACCTACCCGCTGCTAGCGGGAGTTATTGATTTTGTGCCGGACAGGCACGACTCACCTTCCCTTGCTCAACGCGCCATGGAGTGGAAACCGCTGGTTTCTGTCTACGAAAGCCGACTATGGCGGCGCAACCCACTGTTTGAACGACTGGCGCATATCTCTTTCAAAGACGAGGCGGAAGCCATTATTGAGGCTGCAGAGCTCAAGGGGAAAGAAACCGTTTTGGATCTGGCCTGTGGCACCGGGAACTATAGTCGGATATTCGCCTCCGCAGTGAATAGTGGGGAGGTTATCGCGGTGGACCTCTCACGACCCATGTTGGAATTTGCGGTGAATAAAGCACGGCAGCAAGGGTTGCAGAATGTTCGTTTTATTCGTGGCAATGCACTGGAAATTCCGTTACCCGATGATAGCTTTGATGTTGTTAACTGTTGTGGTGCTTTGCATCTGTTTTCTGATGTGGATGCGGTGTTATCTGAAATACAGCGGGTACTAAAACCAGGGGGGCGTTTTACCACGGCGGTATTTCGGCAGCAAAAGGGGCGTTATTCACCTTGGCTTGAGGCCCTTAGTCGAACTGTACTGGGCATCGAACTGTTTTCATTTAAGGGAATGGTTAAGCACCTACAGGAGGTGGGTTTTATTCATCACAAAGCCTTTCATGACAAAGGACGTTGGCTGATTATGCAGAGCATCAAGCTGTAGTTAGTGCCGGTATTTATTACCTATTAAGGTAACCACAGGATTTGTCGACTAACCATAGGTTCTGCGGTCAAGCCGCAGAATGACGGAGCTGAGGTAAACGCGTAGCCTTGATGCAAGGAGGCACGATTGGAATCAAGGTTTTTTACCACCTTGTGTTGAGCGCTTATTAAAAAAGCCAGTAAGAATCCAAAAGCCGCTGGTAACAAACCTTGATTGCGCTTCGCTTCATCAAGGCTACGCTTATTGCACCCAAAGAGGGATGACTGCTTTGGGTGCATTGTGGTTTAGAATTGATTTTTAGATAATGTTCGCTGTTTGCCAATATTTGCCTAAAAACAGCAACGCCACTTATTATCTGTTAAGTGGCGTCAGTAAGTGCTCACTTTATATTAATATCGATGGCTTTTGGCTTGGATTTTTCGACCTTGGCCAGTCGTACCGTTAGAATGCCGTCCTGGTATTCGGCGTCGATATTCTCTTCATCAACGTTTTCCGGCAGCGTGAAGCTTCTTGAAAAGCTGCCATAAAATCGTTCGATACGGTGGTGTTTTTTATCTTCCTCGGTGGTTTCGGATCGACGCTCGCCGGAAATAGCCAGCACCCCCTCGTGAACCGATAACTTGATATCTTCCTTTTTAATGCCGGGTAACTCGGCCTTAATGGTGAACTGGTTTTTTGATTCAGAAATATCCACTACCGGTGCCCAGTCTGCTTTGCTAATAACCTCTTTACCCTCACCGGCATTGCTTGGCAGGCGGGCGTCTCGATTATAGCGATCCAGAATTTGCTCCAGCTCGGCAAATGGATTCCAACGAGTAACAGTCATAACCTTTCTCCTGATTGAATATGTCAGTAACAATAAAATTTACCAATAAATCGAATGAGGCAGATTAACGCGCAAGCAATTTGCTCGCTGATACTATCCAGTTAGGTGACGTCACCACCGGTTCTTCTCCCTATTCGGCGGTACTAAAAAAATGGGAGTTATTAAAAAAATTTCAATGGTGGGAAGTGAAAAATATTTTTTGATGGATTTGCACAGACTAGGCAGGTGGGACTTCAGTCCGATGCAACGTTGGATCATTCACACCACATGATGGGTCACCAAGTATTGTCGGACTGACGTTTGATCTACGGAAGATCTAGCCAAAAACTACCCATAGTTTTCAGCAATATGTTGGTCTTTTAACTTTACGTAATTGGCGGCGGTATACTTAAAGAAACTAATCTCTTTTTCCGTCAGCGGGCGGGCTTCCCGGGCGGGAGTGCCCCGATAGAGGTAGCCACTTCTCAGCGTTTTGCCGGGGGATACGATACTGCCGGCTGCCAGAATAACCTCTGATTCAATCACCGCACCATCCATGACAATTGCGCCCATACCGATCAATACCCGGTCGTTAATTGTGCAGCCGTGCAACAGCGCTTTGTGGCCAATCGTCACGTCGTCCCCAATAATCAGTGGGAAACCGTCGGGGTTATAGGGGCCGGCATGGGTGATATGAAGTACCGAACCATCCTGAATACTGCATCGCTGACCAATACGTATCCGGTGCATATCGCCCCTGATGGTGGTCATAGGCCATACCGAACAGTCGTCGCCCAATTCGACATCTCCCAAAACCACTGCAGAGGGGTCGACGAATACGCGGGAACCCAGTTTTGGAGACATACCCTGATATGATCGTACTGCGGTCATAGT
>JBFKTM010000022.1:0-13680 GCA_041636295.1 Oleiphilaceae bacterium | reverse complement strand
TCCGGCGCTAATTGAAGAGCTGGGTTGCGAGGTTATTCCGCTGCACTGCGAAGTTGATGGCACCTTCCCAAATCACCATCCAGATCCAGGCAAGCCTGAAAACCTGCAAGACCTGATTCGCAAAGTGGAAGAAGTGGGAGCGGATTTGGGGGTTGCATTTGATGGTGATGGTGATCGTGTTGGTGTGGTTACGAACAAAGGAAAGATCATCTGGCCTGACCGTTTGCTAATGCTTTTTGCCAAAGATGTAGTCTCGCGTAATCCGGGAGCCGATGTCATTTTTGATGTGAAGTGTTCTCGTCGATTGAATGGCCTGATTAGCGGCTATGGTGGTCGCCCAATTATGTGGAAGACCGGGCACTCGCTGATCAAAGCCAAAATGAAAGAAACCGGTGCCTTGCTGGCCGGTGAAATGAGCGGCCATGTGTTTTTTAAAGAGCGTTGGTATGGTTTTGATGATGGATTGTACAGTGCTGCGCGACTATTAGAAATTCTGGGTATTGACGAGCGCTCATCCGATGAGGTGTTCGAAACGTTTCCTGAAGATGTGAGCACACCAGAAATTAACATTCATGTTACGGATGAGAGCAAGTTTACCCTGGTTGATAAACTGAGTGCACAGGGTGAGTTCGGTGAGGGTAATGTCTCAACGATTGACGGTGTCCGGGTTGATTATCAGGATGGTTGGGGGCTATGCCGCGCCTCAAATACTACGCCAGTACTTGTCTTGCGCTTTGAGGCGGATAATGAAGAGGCACTGTCGCGAATCCAGCAGATTTTCCGTGAACAGCTGCTACTGGTTGAGCCGGAATTAGAGCTGACGTTCTGATCCGTTATTTGATAATAAGCAGATGAAAGTAAAAGAAAATATGAATTTAGATCGCGAATCTGCCATGCAGGTTGCCTCCGTATTGAGTCAGGCTCTACCCTATATTCAGCGTTTTGCAGGAAAGACCATCGTCATCAAGTATGGTGGTAATGCGATGGAAAATGAAGAGCTGAAAAATAGCTTTGCCAGAGACGTGGTTTTAATGAAATTGGTGGGTATTAATCCTATTGTGGTGCATGGTGGTGGACCACAGATTGGTGAAGTACTGAAGAAGCTTAACATTGAAAGTCACTTTGTTAATGGTATGCGGGTCACCGATAGCGCCACCATGGATGTGGTTGAAATGGTGTTGGGTGGGCTTGTCAATAAAGGGATTGTGGCGCTTATCAATCGCAATGGCGGGAAGGCCATAGGTCTGACCGGTAAAGATGCCAATTTCATACGAGCTACTCAGCTTAAGGTTAAAACCACTTCTCCAGAAATGCAGAAGTCGGAAATAATTGATATTGGGCACGTTGGTGAAGTTTCTGAGGTTAATCAGGATATTATTAATATGCTGACCAATAGTGACGTGATCCCGGTTATTGCCCCAATTGGTGTGGGTGATGATGGCCGCTCATATAATATCAATGCCGACTTGGTTGCGGGTAAAGTGGCGGAAGAGTTGAATGCCGAAAAGTTGATTTTACTGACCAATATATCTGGCTTGCAGGATAAAAACGGCAGTGTATTGACCGGCTTGACGACTCAGCAGGTTGATGCCCTGATCGAAGATGGCACCATTTACGGTGGCATGTTACCCAAAATCGGATGTGCCTTGAGCGCGGTAAATAATGGCGTTACCAGTGCGCACATTATTGATGGGCGCGTTGCCCATGCGACGTTGTTGGAAATATTCACGGACGAAGGGGTTGGTACCCTGATTAGCAATCAAGGCCTTGATTGAGGTATAAAACCGATTCGCGACGGGGTGCTTGCTCACCCCTTAGCTTAGATGACTTGCTGGTGCGGTATCGCACTTTCTTTTAGTTCTTCTTCTCCTACCACTTTGTTGCGACCACTGTTTTTAGCTTGGTATAAACACTTGTCTGCGCGATGGATAAACTCTTCGGCACTTTCACCGTAGCGATAAAGCGCCCCTCCCACGGAAACATGTACGGATCCGAGTTTGATGTTTTCGGCGCTATCGGACAGTGTTTGTGCACAGATGCGTTTTCGTACATTTTCTGCAACTGAGAGTGCATCTTCATAGGCCGTTTCAGGTAATATGACGGCGAACTCCTCGCCGCCAAAGCGTGCAACCGTGTCGTTACCTTTAACGTTTTTCTGTAGTATTGTGGCGACAAAGCGCAGTACCTTGTCACCAATAACGTGGCCAAACTGGTCATTAAAGTTCTTGAAGTGGTCGATATCGAGAATTAATAAACTGAGTCGAGTCGAGTTCATTTTACTGGAAGATATTGCGCGTTCGAGTGCGATATCAAAAGCCCTGCGGTTACTGACTCGAGTCAGAGCGTCAGTACTGGCTTCGTTGTTAAGTCGCTCGACTTCTTTTCTCAGTTGGGTCATCTCCTGTGCCATTGTATCCAGGCTGGCCTGCAGAGAGTGGGTCGCCTCTTCTCGTTTTTTTGTTTCAAGTAGCAATTCTGATATTAAAATCTTGATCGTATCGGTATCTGATGTCGTACTGACTTTCTCAGAAAATGACTCCAGGGTTTTGGCATAGTTGCCAAGCCCACTTCCTTCGATCGATATCTGCGCCAGCAGATCGTTGATTATAATTCTGACGCTATCACGAATTTCATCTACTGCGGTTTGCTGACTGTTGGCGATATAGCGCTGATACAGGTCATCATTGATTTTGTCAGAAAATGACGTATTTTCACTGATAAGTGTGTCGATCGCCTGTTTTAGATCGTGGTTGGCTCCCGTCGTATATTCATACCATACCGCATAGTTCTCGGGCGTGGTTGGAACCTCCCGCTTACTCATTTCGGGGAGTGTGAGCTTTAAGTATCGTACCGCTTGGGCAAGATCATCACTATGATGTGCCATATCCCTTCGTGCCATGTTGTGTCCAGTCCCTGATCAAGGCCTGGGGGGAAATAGAAAAGTTAACCGTAGTATAGAAAAGTTCATCGCTAATGCCTAGCTTACCGTGTCGCATTAATGTGAGAATAGTGGTTAATTTGTCTGTGTTTACGGAATTGTTGAGTGGTTATCCTCAGATCTCTGATATAGTTTCTGAGTAATAGGGGGATATCTCTCTCGTCGGTTTGTCTGTACCAAGGTGTTTATTGGCCATGAAGAAGTTATTTCTAGGAATCCTATTTGCAACCGTCGCAATCGTGATCACGTTTAAAGGGTATATCTGGTTTAAGGTTTATAGTGAATTAAGTCAACTAAAGGAACAGTTAGCGCCTCATGCGATGATTAAGTACGACTGGATCTTCTCTTCGTTTGATGGCGAGGTAGGGGTGAGGGGGGTTGAAATAACGCCTTATCTCCTAAAAGGGACGATCACGATAGATGAACTCAGTTTGAAAGTGGCCGATGCCGCTACATTGTTCAAATTAGGTGATACGTTATCACGGCATAGCCTGCCTGATCAGTTGAACGTACGTATGAGGAACATGTCATTGCCGCTGAAGAGTGACATTGCCACGTTTGCAAATTCATTTGACGCCTCAATAGCCGACAACCAATCAACCTTTAACCCGTTCGGAGTCTATAGCTGTGGTGATACGGCTGTAGTGACAGGTGATGAACTCAAGACAATGGGTTATGACAATTTTACCGTTAGCAGTGATATTGGGTATCGTTTGAATCCTGTGGATCAGACCTTGACCGTGTCGGCGGTTGCGGATTCGGAAAGCATGGGGCGAAGTGAGCTGACTATTAATCTGGGGGTGAGTGAAAGTGCTATGAATTTGGTGCTTGCTGCTCAGAGACTACCTGACCTGAACAGCCTGACCTGGGAATTCCATGATGCGGGCTACTTTCGCCGACTATCGTTTTACTGCGGTAAGAAAACCGGTACAGAACGAAACGTTTATGTGACGCAAGCGGCTAACGAGTGGGATGCGGACTTGCAGGATCATGGTATTACGTTGAACCGGTCGTTGGTTGACGCTTACCGTCAGTACATACTTGATGGCGGCTTGCTCCGTGTGGATATTCGACCGGATCGGGATATTGATTACTCCGCGCTGTCGTTATTTTCTGCTAACGATATTGTTAACATGCTAAATCTTCGAATCAAGATTAACAATGAGTGGTTGTCTGACTTATCGCTGAAATTGGACGATAACAAAGTGGCTCGATTATTTGGCGAAGAAAAAGCAGTGAATGTGCCTAAACCATCCGACCAGACGGCTCCTGCCATACCTCAAGAGCCAGTCAAACGCTATCAAGCGATTAGTATCGATGAGGTTGAGCATTTTCTTAAGTATCCCGTCCAGGTTGAGCTTGATTCAGGAAAACTTGTGGAGGGGACGGTTATCGCCGTAGATGAGCATATTATTGAAGTGGAGCAGGTGGTCACAGGGGGGCGAGTTAGCTACCCGTTGCGAAAAAGAAATATTACGTTGATTAAGATCTGGAAATAGGTGCGATCCAATGATTAAGGATGTGGCGTTACCCAGCTTTGAACAGATGCTTATGGAGCTTATTTCGGTGCCGTCAGTCAGTAGTTCGTCGACGACATGGGACCAAAGTAATGGTCAGGTTATTGAGCGGCTTGCCTTGTGGTTTGAAAAACTTGGCTTTTCTGTTGAGGTGATGGATATTCCGGGGTGTGCGGGTAAGCAAAATCTGATAGCAACGATGGGGCAGGGACCTGGTGGGCTGGTGCTAGCGGGCCATACCGATACAGTGCCCTTTGATCAGGCAAAATGGAGTTCGGATCCTTTTAAACTCAGTTATCGAGATAATCGCTTCTATGGTTTGGGTAGTTGCGATATGAAGGGCTTTTTTCCGGTTATCTTGAGCGCTGCTCGTAGTTTTGCCGGTGCGGCTTTCAAGCAGCCGTTAATTGTGATTGCGACGGCTGATGAAGAAAGCTCGATGTCAGGGGCTCGGGCATTGGCCGAAGCTGGGCGCCCTAAGGCGCGGTGTGCCGTGATTGGCGAGCCGACGGGTCTGAAACCTGTTCGTATGCATAAAGGCATGATGATGGAGTGTATCAGAGTGCAGGGGCGCTCTGGACACTCATCTAACCCTGCCTTGGGACGAAGTGCACTGGATTGTATGGTGGATATCCTGGTCGACCTTACTCAATTCAGGCGCGAGCTGCAGGCACGTTATCAGAATCCCGCCTTTGAAATCGATGTGCCTACCATGAACTTTGGCCATATTCACGGTGGAGATAATCCCAACCGGATTTGCAGCAGTTGTGAATTACAGTTTGATCTAAGGCCATTACCTGGAATGGACATTGATGCACTCAGGACGTTGATCAGCAAACGGGTACTCCCGATTGCACAAAAGCATCAGGTCGGAGTGGATATAGAACATCTTTTTGGTGGTGTGCCAGCTTTTGAAACCCCCGCAGACTCCCCTTTTGTTAAGGTCTGCGAGCGCTTGAGCGGCTATTCCGCTGCAGCGGTTGCGTTTGCAACCGAGGCCCCCTATTTACAGCAACTGGGGATGGAAACCATCGTTATGGGGCCAGGGTCGATTGACCAGGCGCATCAGCCTGATGAGTTTTTGGCGGTCGATCAGATTGAGCCTGCTATCAACATATTAAAAAACCTGATTCAGCACTATTGCATAGAGGATCAGCATGAATTGAAGGACGGAGGATCTTAGGGTGAGTTCAAAAGAGTGGGTGAGCTGGTTTAGGCAGTCATCGCCTTATATTAATACCCATCGTAAGCGAACGGTCGTGTTGTCATTATGTGGCGAAGCCTTGGACGATGATGGTCTAACTAACATTATTCATGACATCGCTCTGCTAAACAGTCTGGGTGTGAGGCTGGTAATTGCATTTGGTTCACGTCCGCAAATTGATACTCGTCTGCAAGAAGTTGGATTCGAATATGAGTTTCACAGAGGGTTGCGGGTAACTCACGAGACAATGATGCCTCATATTCTAGAAGTATCCGGTCGTATGCGAGCGATACTGGAAGCGAGCCTATCAATGGGGGTCGTTAACTCACCGATGCATGGTGCCAAACTGAGAGTCTGTAGTGGTAATCTGGTTATGGCCCGCCCGGTAGGTGTTCTTGAGGGTATCGACTTATGCTATACCGGTAAAGTCAGGCGAATTGACCGTGAGGCGATAGAAGGGTTGCTGGATTCCGGCGCGGTTGTGTTATTGCCTGCTCTCGGTTACTCGGTGACAGGGGAGATGTTCAACCTTAGTTACGAAGATGTAGCAAGTGCCACGGCGGCTGCACTTAAAGCAGATAAGCTTATTATGTTAAGCGATCAGGCAGGCATATTGAGTAGTGACGGAGAGTTGATTAGAGAGTTGACCATTTCAGATGGGCGTGAACTGTTAAATTCATCGAAATTCTTGGATGAGTCTTCAGAGGTTCAATTGAGAGCCGCTTGTGAAGCCTGTGCTAATGGTGTTAAGCGGGCACATATTATCAGCTACAAGAGCAATGGCGCGATTCTCGAAGAGTTGTTTACTCGCGATGGTGCAGGAACCATGGTCAACTCTGATGATTATGAACGAGTGAGACCGGCCCGGGTAGGTGACATCAATGGTATTATGGAGTTGATTCAGCCACTGGAAGAGCAGGGTATTTTGGTTCGTCGCTCCAGAGAGCTTATTGAAACCGAGATCAGCTATTTTACGGTTGATGAGCGTGATGGCGCAGTCATCGGGTGTGCAGCGCTTTATCCGTTTCCGGAGGATAATGCAGGAGAGTTATCCTGTTTTGCTGTGCACAATGACTATCGTCGATATGGTCGCGGCGATTCGTTACTGGAAGCGGTCGAAAAGCGCGCTCGTGCTCAAGGGCTGGGTCGACTGTTTGTATTAACGACGCAGACAGAGCACTGGTTTCTTGAACGAGGCTTTGAAAAATCAACTAAAGAAGCGCTGCCTGGTAATAAACAGTTAAACTATAATCTGAAGCGAAACTCTAAGGTCTTTGTTAAGTGGCTATAGCGCCCGTTCATTCCTTGTTTCTAGGGGCGCGTTAATGTGTTTCTATGCCAAGGGCAACGACTTGCCAATATCGATTGGAACCTGATTGCCGGGGGGGATCAATCGAGATGAGTGCTGATGAATGCTAGTGGTTGTTTGTTTTGCCTTCATTGCGTAACAGGTATTGTTGCAGTATCTCATCTCGGTGTTGTTTTTCCTTGGCACCTAAGGTAATCGCCGACTGATAAAATGCCTGCATATCCCCCTTGGCCTCTTCAATCATGGCTGTAAATGCGGGAACATATTGATAGTAGTTTGATACGGTAATGAGTTTGGCATTATTAACCTCTTCAAACCAGTGACTGAAATACCCCTTTACCTGCTGGTTGAGAATGGCATGCTGATAGTTAGCTTGAAGGGCGGCAATCAGTTCCCGTTTTTTTACTCTTTTCTCATCATTACTCAGTGGGGAGTTATAGACCGCGTTAAGCTGTTTAATTGTGGCTGAAACCGTTTCAATAAAGAAGTTCTTCTCTGCGACTTTCTGATGGTAGATATTTATTTGGTGTTCTTGCTTGATAGAGGTAAGCCAGCGGTTAAGCCCTTCAAGCTCAACGGCTGTAGCGAAGCTTTCGTTGAATGCCGTATCACCTTTAATATAGAGAATCTGGTGGCTTAGCTCATGGATCAATAGTGCCGCCAGGCTGGCATCACTTCTATATACAAAGGTGTTCAGTACCGGATCGTCAAACCAGCCGAGGGTAGAGTAGGCTGAGACGCCACCCACCCAGGTATCATAGCCCTGCTGTTTTAACTTAGTGGCCTCTGCTTCAGCCATTGACTGCTGAAAATAGCCACGGTAACTTTGACACCCAATAATCGGGTAACACCATTGGTGAGGGGAGAGAGATAGCTCCGGACTGGCAGATAGATTCCAGACCACATAGTCTCGCTGTAGATCACTGTATTGTGAGTAGCTGTTGCCAACAATCATCTGCATCTCATTGCGAGCAAATGTGCGAACCTGTAGTACGGTTTCCAGTTTCTGTTTCAGCTCTGTAGGGGTATCCTGATGCTGGGTGAGTGCTGTAATATCCTGCCGCGTGTTCAGTATTTCAAATTGCCCAGCAATCGCTTGTTGATAGTAAGATAGCGTGCTACAACCCTGTAACGACAGTAGTACGATAAGGGGGGCAAGCAGTAGTGATAATGTCGTAAAAAAAAGAGGTCTATTCGTCATGGCAATGATGCCGGTTCAGGCCGATGATTGTTGTTACGAATTTTATTAAAAGTGTTATTCGTTTGAGTGATTTACCTTTGTTTACAGTTCATTACTACCTAATACTCAAATCAGACTATACTTATCTTTAGTGTACATGCAATAGCCGGTTACCGTACACTTTAATAGTGTTTTGGATAGATAACAGGCTGAGATTAACGAGATGACCATGGATCGGCGTACAAGCCTCCGTCGCCCAATCAAACTAGATGCAATGTTAACCCTGACAGGAGAGAAACATTGGCCGTGCATTATTGCTGATTTTTGTGCAGAAGGTTTGTTTATTAAATATGATGATGATGTGTCGCTGTCGGTGCGTGAGGCGGTACAACGATCTTCTGACTTAAAAGTACAGGTTCTTTTTTCAACACCGACCAATCCCTCTAAAAAATTTAGCCTGTTGGTTCACCCAGTTCGTCTGATTCAAGGGGCTATGGGGGTCTGCTTTGTAGAAGTAAATCTCGATGCCGTCGACGCAATGCTTGGCATGTGTGGTGCCCGGGCGACTGCTGAGCCGTCAATGCATGGTGAAACAGGACAGGCCACGTTCATCATCCGTCAGTGCAACAAAATTATCGCGGATTTTCTGCAGCCGTTACTCGATACCTATTTGACGGATGTCGATGCGGCTTTAGTGCACGCCGCCAACGGAGCCTCCAGTGATCAACTTAGCAATGAGTTAATGGATGCCGCCGGCACCCTCAAAGATAATCGACAAAAAATTGAGCAGTTGACGCTATCTGCGATTGCCGCCCCGTTGATACCAGGAAGTGCGCGCAATGAACAAGGACGGGATAGCAGTGCCAGCCACCTCTCTCTGATTGAAAAAAACGAGTTTGAAGACTGGTTGATGTTTAAGGTGATGGTTACCAAGGCAGAAACCCAGTACCGTGGACCATTGTTGCAGCTTAAGATGCGTCTGGATAAGGTGGGGGTCGTCAATAATTTGGGGTACCAGAATCCCATGGGGCCAGCGCTTATCGTCTATGCGTTTAAGGATGCCGTTACCCAGTTTAATTTCTCCCGTTCGACCGATAAACTAGTGTTCAGGACATTCGAAAATACCGTCCTTAAGAATATGGAAGCCCTGTATCTTGAATTAAACCAGGTTCTGATTCGCCAAAATATTTTGCCTGACCTGGACTTGAGTAAGTATCTCTCTGATCGAAAACAGGGGGAGAAAAAGGGTGAGGTGGATGTCGGAAATACATTAGTCACAGAGCACGATAAAGCAGATCAGATTCCTCGCCATGAGGCAAGTCATGCTGAGCTCTCCAAAGGGGCGGTAAAAGAGGCTTTTGAGACGCCTCAGGTGGCCGTCAACAGGTCCCCGTTTTCTCAACCAGAAACGAAACATGCCGCCCCGATTACCGGTGACTCGGTAAGACCCACACCGGAAACACAGAATGTACAATCGCTGGCTCCGCCCTTTCAGTCTGATCGCGGCATGAGCGGTGATGAGCTTTCCCAGTTTAGAGCCCATCAGCGAGCGGCACAGAATGCTTATTCAACCATTAATAATCTTTTCTCCATGCTGGAAAAAAACCGTCAGGCATCCGGTAGCCGTGTTATAGAGGGGGCCACCAGTGATACAGATCTACCAAAATGGAGCCATGACGAAGTTCAAGCCAGCCTGAAAGATCTGCAGGTTAAAGCGGTGAGTGCTGCGGTAGATGTGGCGGCTGAGCCTGAGTCGCTGGTGGATCGAGTAAAAAATAAGCTGGCGAGCCAGTCAGTGGAAAAAAAAGCACTATCGCCTGAGCAAGAAGGTGCGGTCGATGTGGTTGACCGCTTTTTTGCCAGTATGAAGGGTAGTCAAAAGTTGACAGAGGTGACCAAGTCTCAGCTGGCTCGACTGGAAGTGCCGGTGTTGAAAGTACTAATGAGGAACAAGGAGTTTTTTGAAGATCGTGACAGTCCTGTTCGGGCAGTGCTTAACCGAATTGCACAGCTTGGGGTAAAAGGAGGGCGCCCCAACCCCGCTAACCAGAAAAAAATTGAGAGCATTGTCCAGCGCGTAAATAATGAATTTGAGCAGGATACCGGTGTGTTCGATGAGGTACTTGGCGAACTTGACGAGTTGATAGACCGTCAGAACCTGCTCTACCGTCGTAATGTGGAACGGGTGGCTGCTGCCGCTGAGGGCTCTCAAAAAGTGGTGCAAGCCAAAAAGGCGGTTGCACGGCAAATAGAGAGGAGAATCGGTGGGCGAAAAGTCCCCAAGGCGGTCATTTCTTTGATTAATGGCGGCTGGCAAGATTTACTGTCGCTGACTTATATCCGCCAGGGAGACCAGAGTCAGGCGTGGCAAGATTATCTGGGGGTGCTGGATAGCCTGCTTGCCTATGGAGATGACCCTACACTGGATCTGAATCTATCTGAATTGTTGCGGATCATTCAGGAAGGGCTCTCTTCTATATCAAGTAATCATATGCCGTCAGGCCATATCCGTGATGAGCTTAAACGCTTTTTGGTCGGGTCAAAAACGGCTAAGTCAGAGATGATCGAGATGCCCGCTCAGCAGGCAATTGATGAACATGCGGATGTAACCATGTTGACAGAAAGTCGTCATCGTGGGATGCAACGCTGGATTCAACGAGCACAGAAATTAGAGGTGGGCGACTGGTTAAAATATGTGAAAGATCTGGATGACCCCCAATATATGAGACTGGTATGGATTGGCAAAGGGTTTACCAAATTTGTATTCGTTAACCATCAGGGTATGAAGGTTGTAGAGCTCGATCTTATGAAGTTAGCGGGTTATCTACAAAAAGAGATTGCCACGGTCGACAAAAATTATGAAATGCCTATTGTCGATGAGAGCCTCGATAACATGGTTAAGCAGGTCTATAGCCAGCTTTCATTCGTGACCACCCATGATGAACTAACAGGGCTGGTGAATCGTAAGGAGTTTGAACGGAATGTCGAAAGTTTGTTGGGGCAGGGAAAAGATATTGAATGTTCGTTGCTCCATATCGACTTACGGCAATTTAAAATCATTAATGACTCGGCGGGTTACGAAGCAGGAGACCACATATTAAAAGAGGTATCCAAACTCCTGCAGGATTATGCGCCTAAAGAGGCGGTCGTTGCACGGCTTGGTGGGAATGAATTCGGTGTATTAGTGAAGCATGCCAATATTGAAGGATTAGCAAAACAGTATGTCCGCCAAGTGCATGAACACGCCTTTCATTGGGATAACAAGCGGTATCGGCTGGGGCTCTGTATCGGCATCGCCTCTGCGAATGAGGTTGTATCCAATACGGAAAGTTTGTTAAAAGCCGCTGAAGATGCTTGTCGTCGAGCCAAGCTCATCGGCCTTAACCGCGTGGAGTGCTATCATGTTGATGAGTCGGATATCTCTCAACAGGAGCAGATCAAAGCTAAAGTTGCGGGCTTTAGCGATCTGAACGACGAGCGTATCTTGTTGCGATGTCAGAAAATTATCCCCTTACAGTCAGAAACCCGGCTCAAAACCCAGTATGAAATACTGCTCAGTGTCTATGATGATCGAGGCCACCTGATCCCTGCCTATGAGTTTGTCCGGACTGCTGAGAAATACAATAGAATGCAGGCGGTTGATCGCTGGGTCGTCGGGCATATGCTGGACTGGATGTCTCAGCATCAGACAACCCTGGATGCCATGGGCGGTATCTGCATCAATTTATCCGGTCATTCATTGAATGACGAAGAGCTACTGGAGTTCATTTATCACCGCCTCAGTAAAAATGATGCCCCGATCGAGAAACTCTGGTTTGAAATTACCGAGGCGGCAGCAATATCTAATATTCATAGTGTGGCGGACTTTATGCGTGAGTTAAAAGAGATTGGATGCCACTTTTGCCTGGGCAATTTCGGGGCCGGTATGTCCTCTTACCATTATCTGAAAGAGCTGCCTGTCGATATGATCAAAATAGATGGAACCTTTACCAAGGATCTGGCGTCTGATGAAGGCGATCGAGCGATGGTCAGATCAATGACCGAGATGGTTCATTTTATGGGTAAAGAGTTGATCGCGACGCAGGTTGAAGATAGGCAGTGCCTGGATATTCTCACGGCGCTTGGCGTAGACTACGCACAAGGCTATCTAATTGAAAAACCACGCCTGATTAGTAACTTCTAACACCTCTGGTAGCTGCCTTGGCTTAGATAGAATGCAGTAGCGCAGCAGCACTGCTGCGCTTCACCTTCCGAGAAATGGGTCAACATTAAGCTTTTACTGTCCGTTCGTGTGCCCAGGCCCGCAATGTATCCAGTTGTTCTGACATTAATACCGAAAGGGGCTGGGTTGAGGTGATCGCTTCAATAATATGGCTATCCGTAAGTGATGATTCAAGTGAGTGCGCGGTATACAGTGCCGAGACAATGGCCTGTTCGATCTCTGCACCGGAGAAACCATCAGAAAGCTTGGAGAGCTCTACTGTATTAAACTGACTAATGTCTAACGATCGCTTTTCAAGGTGAATTTTGAATATTTGACGGCGCGTCGGCTGGTCAGGCAGATCAACAAAGAACACCTCGTCAATTCGCCCTTTCCTGACAAGTTCTGGCGGCAACGCCGCCATGTTATTTGCTGTTGCGACCATAAAAACAGGGTGGGTGTTTTCCGCCATCCAAGTCAGCAAGGTACCGAGAATACGTTTCGAAATTCCTTGATCGTTACTGTCTTGTCCGAGCCCTTTTTCTACCTCGTCAATCCACAGCACGCAAGGGGACATCAACTCAGCCAGCTTGAGTGCTTCCCGTAGATTGCGCTCGGTTTCACCAAAGAACTTGTTATAAAGCGTGCCAAAATCAAGCCTTAAGAGCGGGATACCCCAAACACCGGACACCGCTTTGGCGGCCAAGCTTTTGCCACTGCCCTGAACGCCTAGCAACATGATACCTTTAGGGGTATCCAAGGCTCCGCGCCCTTCGCCATGAAATGCCTGTTTACGATCGGATAGCCATTTTTTCAGGTTGTCCAGGCCACCGACATCATTGAACTTAGCCGTATCATATTCGAAGCTCAAAACGCCGCCCATATCCATAAGGTCAAACTTAGCCTTATTGACCGTGGGAATGTCGTCAGCGGTGATGGCACCATCATCAACTATAGCTCCACGGGCTAGGCGCCTGACCTCAGAATAGGTCACGCCTTGCAGGTTCTTCACCAGTTGCTGCAAGGTCTGGTTGTCCGTTTTAACCCGTTTGTTTTGATTGTTGCTAGACCAGCGAGTGGCTTCTTCTCGCACGATGGCCATAATTTGTTCATTTGATGGTAGGTGCATTGTAAACTGAGCACTTAGATGTTTCAGCTCTGGCGGTGTTTGCAGTCGGTAGCTAAGAAGGATTAGGGTGTGCCCGGTATTGCGATAGTTGAGTGCAATATCTTTTAGTAACCGAACGCGGCGTGGGGCGTCGTCCAGCCAAGGATGAAAGTCACAGAGCACATAGATGCCAGCAGTTGAGGTGCGTTTAATGTGTTCAAGT
>JBFKTM010000021.1:0-13832 GCA_041636295.1 Oleiphilaceae bacterium | reverse complement strand
TGACGATCATTAAAATGACAGATCTTGATCTTGCTGGTAAGCGAGTTTTGATCCGGGAAGATCTTAACGTGCCTGTTAAAGATGGAAAAGTCACCAGTGATGCTCGTATCAGAGCTTCACTGCCTACAATCAAGCGGGCAGTCGAGGCCGGTGCAAAGGTCATGTTGATGACTCATTTGGGGCGTCCCACTGAAGGTGAGTACGCTGAGGAGTTTTCATTAAAGCCTGTGGCTGAGCACCTGTCAGGACTGCTGGGACAAGACGTAAAAGTCATTGAAGACTGGCAAAATGGTGTTGATCTGGCGGATGGTCAGGTGGTGCTATTTGAAAATGTCCGTTTCAATAAAGGCGAAAAGAAAGATGATGAAGCGCTGTCTCGTGCCTATGCCGCATTATGTGATATCTATGTGATGGATGCGTTTGGCACGGCTCACCGAGCACAGGCCTCTACGCACGGTGTGGCGAAATATGCACCGGTGGCTTGTGCCGGTCCATTGTTGGCTGCCGAATTGGAGGCGTTAGGTAAGGCGCTGGACAAACCGGCCCGTCCTCTGGTAGCGATTGTTGGTGGTTCCAAAGTGTCGACTAAACTGACCGTACTGGAGTCACTGTCTGGTGTGGTGGATAAACTGATTGTGGGTGGCGGTATCGCCAACACATTTCTGGCGGCTGCCGGTAACGCGGTGGGTAAATCGCTTTGTGAAGACGACCTGATTCCGCAGGCGAAAG
The DNA here is from genome assembly GCA_041636295.1 of Oleiphilaceae bacterium. GTDB lineage: Bacteria > Pseudomonadota > Gammaproteobacteria > Pseudomonadales > Oleiphilaceae > Alkalimarinus. Next base: position 13,103 of record JBFKTM010000021.1, on the reverse strand, counting down.
CGCTTATGGAAAAAGTGGACGTACCAGTGCCGTCAGATGTTGTCGTGGGTAAAGAATTTTCTGAAACGGCAGAGGCAACGCTTAAATCTGCGGCTGACGTGGCTGAAGATGATATGATATTTGACATTGGCCCGGATTCAGCCAAGGCGCTGGCCGAGTCACTGAAAGATGCTAAAACCATTATCTGGAATGGCCCGGTTGGAGTGTTTGAGTTTGACCAGTTTGGTGAAGGTACTAAGGCTCTTGCACTGGCTATTGCCGAGAGTGATGCATTCTCTATAGCGGGCGGTGGTGACACGTTGGCGGCGGTTGATAAGTATGAAATCGCAGATAAAGTATCTTACATCTCGACCGGGGGAGGAGCCTTCCTTGAGTTTGTCGAAGGTAAAGTGTTGCCTGCGGTAGCTATATTAGAGGCCCGTGGCGCTGAGTAAATCATCACCCGTTGTCCAGAAATTAATATAAAGCATTGTCGTGGGGCGCTTATACGATCCACGGCAAGTGCAAAAATGATTTAAACTAGCAGGTCTCGCAACCCGCTATCAGATAAATAAAAGGAAAAGCTCATGGCACTTATTAGCATGCGTCAGATGCTCGATCACGCTGCAGAATTTGGATATGGCGTACCGGCATTCAACGTTAATAACCTGGAACAGATGCGCGCCATCATGGAAGCCGCAGACAAAACTGACAGCCCTGTGATCGTACAGGCATCTGCGGGTGCCCGTAGTTATGCTGGCGCACCGTTCCTACGCCACCTGATCCTTGCGGCTATTGAAGAGTTTCCACATATTCCGGTGTGTATGCACCAGGATCACGGAACTTCTCCGGCGGTTTGTCAGCGTTCTATTCAGCTTGGCTTTTCATCAGTCATGATGGACGGCTCATTGGGCGAAGATGGTAAGACGCCAACGTCGTACGAATATAATGTTGATGTTACACGTCGTACGGTTGAAATGGCTCATGCGTGCGGTGTCTCGGTTGAAGGTGAGCTCGGTTGCCTGGGCTCGTTGGAAACGGGTCAGGCGGGTGAAGAAGACGGTATTGGTGCAGAAGGCATTCTGTCTCACGACCAGATGTTGACTGACCCTGAAGAAGCTGCTGACTTTGTGGCCAAAACCAAGGTTGATGCATTGGCTATTGCCTGTGGCACCAGCCACGGAGCCTATAAATTTACCCGGCCACCGACTGGGGATATTTTGGCTATCGATCGTATTAAGGCGATTCATGAGCGTATTCCAAGTACGCACCTGGTTATGCACGGTTCTTCTTCCGTGCCACAAGAGTGGCTGGCAGTGATCAATGAGTTTGGTGGTGAGATTCCAGAAACTTATGGTGTGCCGGTAGAACAAATTGCGGAAGGTATTAAGCACGGTGTTCGTAAGATCAATATTGATACCGATCTTCGTTTGGCATCAACGGGGGCGATTCGACGTTTTATGGCTCAGAATCCCTCGGAGTTTGACCCACGGAAGTACCTGAAAGAGTCGGTTAAGGCAATGACCGAAATCTGTATTGCACGTTATGAAGCGTTTGGTACAGCAGGTAATGCCAGCAAGATTAATGTGGTGTCTCTGGATGTCATGTTCGAGCGCTATTTGGCGGGCGAGCTGTGATCTTTAACGGATAAGCATTCACTAATAAAAAACCGCGAATGAGTCGCGGTTTTTTTAGGTCTGGAATATGCTGTCTTTTTAGGTAATAAGAATGACTTGCATGGCGCTAATGGGCTATGGTGTTTTGCCAGTGTGTCACTCTTCTAACTATTCTAACTCTATAAAGAATTTGTCTTATGGGGCATCAAGATAAACCGGTCCGAGATAAACTATTTTCTTTCGCATTAATGTTACTTGCACTGTCCATTGCTTATTTTTCCTACGCTCTGGTTAGTGTCAGCCAGCAGATTCCATCGATATTGGATCAGATAAGTAACGTGAATAGCCAAATTGATCGTACTTCGGAGAAAGTCGAACCGTTATTGGCATCGGTACCCGCGCTTTTAGAGACGGTCGATAAAACAACGGATTATATTCCTTCAGTATTGGCCGAGGTGGAAAAAGTTCGGGAGGTGATACCTGCGGTTTTAACCGAGGTAGACGCGGTGCGAACAACCTTGCCAACGATTACCGAGCGGGTTGATCGACTGCAAAGTCAAATCGACCACTTTCAGCAGGTACTGCCCGACATTTTAAAAACGGCAGATGGCATCGCCAAAACGGTACATGAAACCAATCAGCAAATTGAAAAGGTTATTCCGCTAGTTCCACAAGTTTTGAGCGAAGTAGACAAAACCCGGAGTGAAATACCAGGCTATCTGACGCGTGTGGAAAATATTGTCGCCAGTTCTAAAAATATTAGTGAAGAGGCGGGGAAGGGAGCCGTTACCGGATTCTTCAAAGGTATTATCGCCACCCCGTTTGAACTGTTGAAAGGTACTGAAGATAAAATACGCTCCAGCTTGGCTAATGAGAGCCAGATTACGGATGAGGATTTCGAGCTAGTCTATAAAACCGCCGGCCAACTGTTAAGTTCTGAGGGGAAGGAAACACAGCATTGGCGAAACCCATCATCAGGTAACGAAGGACAGGTGTCACTTATTAAGTCATACGAGTACAAAGGGGAAACCTGCAAAAAACTGCAATTGTCCTTTAAGGCAAAGAATGGAAGTGAAGAATCAGTCGATCGAGATGTATGTTTAAATAGTGACGGAAAATGGGAGCCAATTGATTAGTTGAGACTCTCTAAGTTAAAGGCCAGTTGCTATATGGTGGGCATGCCTCTATTAGCAGCATGAAAGATTGTTGGTTACTTTACGTGCACGATTAGAGTGGGATCCGGTTAAATTAGTGAAAGGCCAAAGGCAAGCAGTATGCCGACAATGGTCACTAAAATGACACGCTCAGATAAATTTAGACCATTCTTGATTGCTGTGGTTTGTTCTAGTTTTTGCATATTCTTATTCGAAACGACAGATATGGATTCAGTAGTTGTTGATGTTATTGTACAACCTGAACCGATTCGAAAGGGCGTAACAATTTGAAACATTGTAAAATGTGATGACGCCCGTCACAGCGTTATCCCGCTATACACAGCATAAAGTTGGTTTGCTGGACTATTGCTAGTCCAGCTCTTCAATTAAGCCATGTAGCACGATCTCCTGGTAGGTGACTACGCCAATGACTTTCCCATGCTCCTGAACCGGCGCACTGGCCAGGCCAAACTGGTCAAAAAGCCGCGCGCAATAACGGATATCCATGTGAGGCGAGATCGGTAGTACCGGTTTGGTCATGATCTCGTATAGATTTACGCGAGAAGGTGAGCGGTCTTTAGCGAGTACTTTCTTGGCGATATCGCCCAGTACCACAATGCCATATTCGTCATCTTCATGACGCTTTTTAATAATCAGAGTATGGGCTTCTTCTTGTTTTAGTGCTTGAATTGCGTCCTGTACGGTCATGAGGCCATCCATCTCAATGAAATGATCCTTCATCACCTCTCGTACTTTAATGACTTTACGATCACTCATAGCTTGCTCTCCACTTGTTCTGTTAGTTTTTCCATTTGATGGGCCACACCCACTGCATCTTCAACATCTAGCTGAATGGCAATGCCGGTGCCGGGGGTGGTATCGAACTCGCCGGCCTCGGCTATGGTTTCAAGAATATGCCGGCTGAGGTGTTCTTCTACAATAAACAGTAGTACGTCGCGCTGTGTCTCGAGTGTTAAGCCTAAAAAGGTTTTGCTTTCCTTTAACCCCTCTCCGCGGGCATTGTTAATGATCGTGGAACCCGTTGCTCCTGCATTTCTCGCGGCTTTGAGCACGCAATCTGTCTTTGAATCTTCGACAAATACGACTAATAACTTAAAGTGCATTAGTTGACCTCCAATGAGAACCGAATCTATGGTTCTTCTTTAATTGTTTGGGTTTTACGTCTTATCTCTTTTACTTATGAACTGTTTTACTTCTCAACTCTTTTACTTCTCAGCTCGGCTAATTGGGCGTAGGCCATTACTGAGATCATCGGGAACAGACTGGCAAAGGCAATGAGCCCAAAACCGTCAATTAATACGCTCCGCCCTGGTACTGTTTCTGCCAGCCCCAGACCCAGTGCAGCAACCAGTGGAACCGTTACGGTAGAGGTGGTTACGCCACCCGAGTCATAGGCCAGGGGGACTATCATTTTGGGGGCAAAGCAGGTTTGAATAACCACTACGATATAGCCACAAATAATAAAATAGTGAATCGGTGTGCCAGTAATAATGCGATAACAGCCTAACGAGATACCGATGGCAACGCCTAGTGCAACGGCCAGTCGCAACCCCCAGACGCCAATGGCGCCACCTGATACTTCGCTGGCTTTAATTGCAACGGCGATTAGTGAGGGTTCCGCAATGGTTGTGCTAAACCCGATGGTAAATGCGAAAATGTACACCCAGTAGTAATCAGACCAGGCAAAATAGTCGGGGATTTGCTCTAAATGCGCATAGATAAATTCAGGGCTTGTCAGTTGTTGTGCCATTAACTTGCCAATAGGGAACAGTGCTTTTTCGAGGCCGATCAAGAAGAGGGTCAGACCCACGATAACATAGGTGAACCCAATCAATACTCGCCTTAGGTTGGCAATCGGCCTTCTTATGACCAAAAACTGAAAACCAAAGATGATAGCTGCGATAGGCAGCACGTCGCGTATGGTCGCCAGAAATGTTGAGATAATTTCGTTCAGCATATAACTGTTATCCTCATCTACAAAATCATTCCGTAAGCCATTACAAATATCATTGGCGTCAATGAGGCAAATGCGATTAGGCCGAAGCCATCGATCATTGGATTACGGCCCTTGATAGAGGAAGCCAACCCAACACCGAGCGCCGTGACTAACGGAACGGTAATGGTTGATGTGGTAACCCCCCCGGAATCATAGGCGATGCCGATAATTTCCCGTGGAGCAAACATCGTCATAATAACGACCAGGATGTAGCCACCAATAATCATCCACTGAATAGGCCAGCCCATCACAATTCGAAAAACACCAATTACGATGGCCAACCCCACTGAAAAAGCCACCGTTATTCTAAGGCCCGATGCGTAGCCATCTTTCGCCGCTTCGGAGGTGTCGATAACACCGGCAGCTGAGGCAATCTCCGCTGCTTCTGCGGCGACCGCAATCAGGGCAGGCTCCGCAACAGTGGTGCCAAATCCGAGGGCAAACGAAAAGACTAGCAACCATAGGAGGCTGCCTTTTCTGGCCAGGGCGTGAGCAAGGCTTTCGCCAATGGGGAATAGCCCCATCTCTAGCCCGTAGATAAAAAAGGTGAGCCCTAAAGCCACAAACAGCAGACCGGTTATTAGCCCAATGACATCGGGAAGGGGTTGCTGTAGCACCAAAAACTGGAAAAACAGGATGACCAGAATAATCGGCGTTAGATCTCTTAAGCTGCTAATTAAAGATTTGATGAGTGCGATGAATCCATCTTTCACAATAAGTAGACCCAGGTTGTCCGATAAAATAACAAATACCTCAAAATAGGTATAAAGGCGAAGGGTTGGAGGTTAGCATGAACGCCGGTGGGTCATACCAACGTAGGTCAATAAAATGATCTATCAGATAATTTAGCCATTCAATCGACTTTGGGGTAGTCTAAAGCCAAATTTAACTTACAGGACTGCATTGAACGCTCTCTATGAAACACGATTGGACTCGAAGTAAGCTGATTGCTGAAATGTCAGCATTTGATTTTTCTAATCCTCCCCAGTTAAGTGAACAAGCGCAACGATATTGCCGTTATTACCAAATTGATTTCTGTGAGTCGCTGCCAAACGTAAAGCACTACCTGGGGAGTTTTGATGCCCTTGGTTACCGCATGGCCATGCATTATTACCTGCCTGATGCTGTTGCAGGAACCGTTTTTATTTTTCACGGATACTTTGATCATGTCGGTTTATATGGGCACCTGATAAAGCACTGTCTGGAACAGAATCTCGCCGTTATTGCCTATGACCTACCGGGGCACGGTTTGTCATCAGGACGCCCGACGGCCATTAAATCTTTTGATGACTATCAAATGGTGCTGGGGAGCTGTCTGTCGCTGTGTGAAGGTCATATAACCTCGCCACTCTATGCCATTGGACAGAGCACCGGGGGGGCGGTACTTATCGACCACCTTTTAAATCGTACCCAGCAGTTTGATCCTGCGGTGTTTAAAAAGGTCGTGTTACTTGCCCCTCTGGTGAGGCCAGTGGGCTGGAATTCGGCTTTGGTTATGCACTCAGTCATCGGGCCGTTTGTCAGTACCTGGAAACGGGTGTTTTCTGAAAACAGCAATGACCCTGCCTTTATTAAGTTTCTAAAGAAGCATGATCCGCTGCAATCTCGTATTATGTCGATTGAGTGGGTTTCAGCCCTGCGAAACTGGATTAAGCAGATTGAAGAGGCTGAACCGATCCAGGCCAGTGTCTCTATCGTGCAAGGGCGGAGGGATATGACGGTGGATTGGCGTCACAATATTACGATAATCCAACAGAAATTTTCGAATGTCCAGGTACATTATCTGCCTAAAGGTCGACATCATTTGGTGAACGAGTCGAGTGAGATAAGATCAAATGTGTTTGATTTTATTGATGGGGTTTTTGCTTCGTCTTGAGCGTGTCAAACGCCCACTATGAATAGATAAATCGCTAAAGGGAAATAGGAGAAAAATAGCAATGTTACGTAAAAGTTTTAGTTTGATTATGGTATCAGCGTTAGTGTCTGGTTGTATGACCTATGACCCCTATACGGGGGAGGAGAAAGTATCTAGTGCAACCACTGGGGCAGCCATCGGAGCCGTTGCCGGGGCAGCCATTGGAGCGGCAACCTCAAGTAAGAAAGATCGAGGCAAAGGGGCGCTTATTGGAGCTGCTGCGGGGGGCGCGTTGGGCGGTGGAGTTGGTTACTATATGGATCAGCAAGAGTCCAAATTGCGTCATCAGCTAGAAGGCACCGGTGTTCGTGTTGTTCGTAGTGGTGATGAAATTACACTGGTCATGCCGGGGAATATCACCTTCGATACCGGCAAGGCTGAGATAAAGGCGAATTTTACTGAGGTGTTGAACTCGGTAGGGCTGGTTTTGAAAGAGTTTGATCAGACCGCCATTCAGGTGGAAGGGCATACCGATTCAACCGGTTCACTCAGCTTTAACCAGACGTTAAGTGAGCAGCGTGCCAATAGTGTGAAATATGCCTTGCAGAGTCAGGGGATACCATCTGGTCGTATTCATGCCGCTGGGTTTGGTCCACGCTACCCGGTTGCGTCTAACAGTTCAGCAGCAGGCCGTGAAGCCAACCGACGTGTTGAGTTAAAGCTATTGCCGTTGAAATAGGTTTGGATTAGTCGTTTTAAAACGCATTAAAAAGGGGGCCAGTTTTTAACGGGCCCCCTTTTTTTATTAGCTAAATCGCTATCTTAGTACAGTACGCGACAACGAATTGTGCCTTTAACTGCTTTCAGTTTTTCTAGCGCCAAGTCGCTATATTCTTTGTCTACTTCTACAACAACGTAGCCCACTTTTTCGTTGGTTTGCAGGTACTGCCCACCGATGTTGATGTCGTTTTCAGAGAATACCTGGTTGATCTCTGACAGTACGCCAGGAACGTTCTCATGTATGTGAAGCAAACGGTGTTTCTCTGGGTGTGCAGGCAGTGCCACTTCAGGGAAGTTAACCGATGATACGGTGGTGCCGGTGTCGCTGTATTTAGCCAGCTTTTCAGCCACTTCGAAGCCGATGTTCTCCTGGGCTTCCATGGTGCTTCCACCAACGTGGGGCGTTAGGATAACGTTATCGAACTCGCGCAAGGGTGAAACAAACTCTTCATCATTGCCCTTTGGTTCAACTGGGAATACGTCGATTGCTGCACCAAGTAGCTTCTTGCTGCGAATCGCGTCGGCCAATGCGTCGATATCAACCACGGTGCCACGTGCTGCATTAAGCAGGATGCTGCCTTCTTTCATCTGGCTAAACTGCTCAGCACCAAACATATATTTGGTCGCCGCTGTTTCTGGAACGTGCAGGCTCACGATATCACAGGTCTCCAGTAACTCTTTTAGCGAGCCAACCTGGGTTGCGTTACCTAGTGGCAACTTGGTAACCACATCGTAGAAAAATACTTTCATGCCTAGTGACTCGGCCAGTACGCTGAACTGTGTACCGATGCTGCCGTAGCCGATAATGCCTAGTTTTTTACCGCGGATTTCGTAGCTGTTTTTAGCCGATTTCAACCAGCCACCACGGTGACACATGGCATTCTTCTCAGGAATACCACGAAGTAGCAGGATGGCTTCTGCAAGCACTAGCTCAGCCACACTACGGGTGTTTGAATAAGGTGCATTAAATACTGCAACCCCTTTTTCCAGTGCGGACAGCAAATTAACCTGATTGGTTCCAATACAGAAGCAACCTACGGCAACCAGTTTATTAGCGGCAGCGAAGACTTTTTCTGTGAGCTGTGTACGGGACCGAATACCAATGAAGTGAACATCTTCAATCTTTGCAATCAGATCTTCTTCTGACAGAGAAGTCGTAAGATATTCGATGTTGGTATAGCCAGCAGCATTCAAAGTATCGACGGCAGACTGGTGAAGACCTTCAAGAAGAAGGAATTTAATCTTGCTCTTATCGAGTGACGTCGTAGTCATGATGTTACAGTTACCTTTTACAGTAGGAAGCAATACAATCAGGCTAGCAAGGTCAGTGAAAATGGCCCTTTAAAGGAATTTGCAATGAAATAGCAAGCCGGGATCAACAGAATAAGCGCGGTATGATACCATATTTGACAGCGAGTGCACTGCATCAAATAGAGTCACGACAATATTAGCAGCATTTGTCCCTCAAATTGCAGATATCCCTGTTTGAAGGCCTTGGTGTCAAGGTCTTAAGTGTGAAAGGTTTCAAGAGAACTATGGCCACAGAGCAAATCATTGAAGAACTGAAAAAACTGGTTGATGAAGGCAAAGTACGAGTTGATGACGACTCACTGCAGACCTTCGGTAAAGACTGGACCAAAATCCATGAGCCTAAGCCATTGGCCATTGTGTTTCCTAAGAGTACCGAGCAAGTTCAGGCGGTGGTGCAGTTTGCCAATAAACACAATATTGGGCTGGTGCCTTCCGGTGGGCGTACAGGGCTCAGTGCCGGAGCCGTTGCCACTAACGGTGAGATTGTGGTGTCGTTTGACTATATGAATCAGATTCTTGATTTCAGCAGCAGTGATCGAACCGTACGCTGTCAGGCGGGCGTAGTCACTGAGCAGTTGCAGGATTTTGCCGATGAGCAGGGGCTTTACTACCCTGTGGATTTCGCATCGGCCGGTTCAAGCCAGTTGGGAGGGAATCTCTCAACGAACGCCGGCGGAATCAAGGTGATTCGATACGGTATGAGCCGTGATTGGGTGTCGGGTCTTAAGGTTGTCACCGGTAATGGCGATATTCTGGAGCTTAATAAAGACCTGGAAAAAAATAACACCGGTTATGATATTCGCCACCTGTTTATTGGCGCTGAAGGAACCTTGGGCTTTATCACTGAAGCGACGATGAAGCTGACGCGGCAGCCTACCAATCTTACTGTTTTGGTGCTTGGATTAGCCGATTTGACCAACACCATGGATGTTCTGCAGACGTTTCAACAGCAGATCGACCTGACCGCTTACGAATTCTTTTCACATCAGGCGATGGGACATGTGTTGGCTCATGGAGATGTTCAGGCACCTTTCGAAGGCGAAGCTCCCTATTACGCCCTATTAGAGTTTGAGGCCATCTCCGATGGGGTTATGGACGATGCCATGGCACTGTTTGAGAAGTGTGTTGAAGAAGGCTGGGTGGTTGACGGCGTTATTAGCCAGAGTGAAACCCAGGCCAAGAATTTGTGGCGTTTGCGCGAAGGGATTTCAGAGTCGATTGCACCTCACACGCCCTATAAAAATGACATCTCAGTGGTCGTCTCTAAAGTACCGCAGTTCCTGCAGGAAATTGATGCGGTGGTGACTGAGCACTACCCTGATTTCGAAATTATCTGGTTTGGTCATATCGGTGATGGCAATCTTCATCTGAATATATTAAAACCAGCGGGGCTGCCCAAAGAGGAGTTCTTCGAAAAGTGCCTCAAGGTGAACAAGTGGGTATTTGAGATTGTTGAAAAGCATAACGGCAGTGTTTCAGCTGAGCACGGTGTCGGTTTAACCAAGAAAGATTACCTCAGTTACACCCGAAGCCCTGTCGAGATTGAATATATGAAGGGGATCAAGCGGGTATTTGACCCTAACAATATCATGAACCCCGGTAAAGTGATCGATCTATAAATCCCATTTTTCTAACTGTCATCCTGCGGCTCGACCGCAGGATCTACGTTCAGAGCATAGAGGTTCAAGTCAACAACGGGTTGTGCTCCAGGCATAATGAGAAAAGGAGCGCCCCCCCATTTATTGCAAAGGAGTGACTATGGTGTATCAACATCAATTTTCTGATGAAACCTTATTTGATTATCCTTTAGGTAAAGTTGTCTGTGTAGGTAGAAACTATGCAGAACACGCTAAAGAACTGAACAATCCGATTCCCGCTTCTCCTATTTTATTTATTAAGCCTGCCACTGCCGTAACCCCCTTCGCTGAGTCGATTGTGCTGCCTCAGAATCAGGGCTCTTGCCACTATGAAACAGAGTTGGCGATCTTGATTGGCAATAAGTTAACCAATGCGACTGCAGAACAAGCAGAAGATGCTATCGCGGGTTATGGGCTGGCACTTGATTTAACTTTGCGTGATGTGCAGAGCCAGCTAAAAGAGAAGGGCCACCCCTGGGAGCTTGCGAAAAGCTTCGATGGTTCCTGCCCGTTGTCGCCTTTTGTACGACCGGAAGTGCTTAACACGTCGAGTGATATTGAATTCCAGCTCTCAATTGATGGCGTACTCCGGCAACACGGTAAAACGTCCGACATGATCACAGCTATTACGCCGTTGATCGTCTATATTAGTAAACACTTTACGTTAATGCCGGGTGATGTGGTGTTAACCGGGACTCCAGCCGGTGTGGGTCCTTTGGTATCGGGTTTGAAGCTACAGGCAAATATCGGGTCGGTGTTACAGGTAGAAACGACGGTTAATTAGTTCGCATCCAGAAACGACTATTTTTAGCGTAGCTCGGGTTTTAACCCGACAATGATTACCGTTAAGAATCTGATTTGCCGGGTTACCAAAAGTTAGGCGAAACCCGACCTGTAACGGAGCATATTTCAAAAATTCGGTATTTCTGGATAAGCACCAATTAGAGCCACCCCGGCATCAAAAACAGAATATTAGAAGGGAAACTATGGCAAAAAAATCGGTAACCTCACGTACGGGACGTTTTATGAAACTGGCTGGCATGACCGCCAGTGTGGCAGGACGCTATGCGTCTGAGAAAGTCAGGAGTACGTTTGGTTCTGACGAATTGAAACAGGAACGCTTGTCGAAAACTTATGACAAAATGGCCGACGATATTGTTTCAACGCTAGGTGAACTTAAAGGTGCCGTAATGAAAGTGGGGCAGATCGCCTCGCAAACCCAGGACTTTCTACCCAAAGAGTTCTCTGCGGCCTTGCAGAAACTGCAAAAAGAAGCGCCACCCATGGACTTCGCACTTATTCGCCAGCAAATTAGAGACGAGTTAGGTGGGGAGCCGGAAGAGATATTCGATTTTTTTGAGCAGAAGCCCTATGCCGCGGCCTCGATCGGTCAGGTTCACCGGGCCATGACTAAAGAGGGGAAGGATGTCATTGTAAAAGTTCAGTATCCAGGGGTCGACAAGTCTTGCGACTCTGATCTCAAGCAGCTGAGACTAACACTGAAGCTGGGTGGATTGTTGAAGATCCCCAAAGAGAGTGTTGACCAGCTGTTTCAGGAGATCCGGGAACGCTTGCACGAGGAGCTGGACTATCAGAATGAAGCAAAAAATATTAAGCGGTTTCAGGTTTTTCATAAAGACGACCCCGGTCTGATTATTCCGAATGTCATAGATGAACTCTCCACCCGGCGGGTGTTGACGCTGGAGTTGGTTGAAGGTGACCATCTCAGTAACATAGACCCTCAGCGCTATAACCAGCAAACCATAAACCTGATTGGGCATCGCATTTTTACCACCATGGCCGATCAGCTGTTCAAGTTTCAATGTATTCATGGCGACCCTCATGCCGGTAACTTTGCGTTTCGCCCCGATGGCACGGTGATCATGTATGATTTTGGCTGTGTTAAGCAACTCAAGCCGGAAATCGTATCCGCCTATAAAGGCGCACTGATTGCCGGTATCAGTGAAGACTATCAGACACTGGATCGACGTTTGATCGATCTGGGTGTTCGCGTTGAAGGAAAGCCCGCACTGGATGAGGGTTACTATGCCATGTGGCGCGATATCTTTATTTCGCCGTTTGAACATAAAGATGAAATTTACGACTTTGCCCAAGCCAGTTTGCACACCCGGGTGGCATCAAAGGCGCCTACCGTTTTCAAACACTTGGAGTCGTTTAAACCACCCGTGGAAAGCCTGTTTATCGACAGACTCATAGCAGGGCACTACTGGATGATGAAGAATCTTGGTGTGCAGGCCGCATTCCGCAATGAGTTGGAAGAGTATCTTCGTTAAATAGTAAAAACTAAGCCAGGGGTCCGATTATGTTTTCCACTCGCAATCATATTCTTGAGCTGATCGAGCAAGGCCATATTCCGGCAGATAGAGCCACCGAGGCAATGGTTGTGGCGAAAGTCACGCCCAATGGGCAGATGTGGCAACGGTTTATTGATCGAATGCTACTCTGGCTGGGTAGTTTGGCATTGGCTTTCGCGGTGCTGTTCTTTATCGCTTATAACTGGGACGAGATGGGGCGTTTTGCAAAGTTTGGTCTGGTGGAAGCCCTAATAGCCCTGGCTATTGTGGTCTATCTCAAGGCGGAAGCGTATTCGATTACTGGCCGTGTTTCGCTACTGATGGCGTCCATTTTTTTGGGGGTGTTACTGGCCCTCTATGGCCAGACCTACCAGACCGGGGCAGACCCGTGGCAGTTGTTTTTCAACTGGGCGCTACTGATGCTGCCCTGGGCGGTAAT
>JBFKTM010000020.1:0-13933 GCA_041636295.1 Oleiphilaceae bacterium | reverse complement strand
TTGTCGGGTTAAAACCCGACCTACAACGAAACATAATTCAATTATTCGGTATTTCTGGACGGCAACTATTTAATTTATCCTGATTATAGTTGCCGCCCACAGCCCACCAAGTTTCAACTTTCGACTGTTAATTCTCCCATCTTTACTTTGCCCTTTAAACTCATTGCGTTGATAATGTCGAAAATTTTATGGGTACCCATCTATGCGACTCGACAAGTTTATCTGTGAAAGTACGGAACTCTCCCGTGCTCAAGCCAAAAGAGCTATTGGCAAAGGCGAAGTGACCCTTGAAGGTGTTGTTGTCAAAGACCCTTCTACTAAAGTGGATGATTCCAGTGAGGTGACATACGGTGGCAGGCCACTGCGTGTTCGAGGCCCTCGCTATATCATGTTAAATAAGCCGTTAGACACGGTTTGCACTTCTATTGAAGATGACTACCGTTCGGTTTTGGGGTTGTTGGAGATTGAAAAGGCAGAAACGTTACATGTTGCCGGGCGGCTGGATATCGATACGACGGGGCTGGTTTTAATCACCGATGACGGAGCCTGGTCTCATCGTATTACCTCGCCTAAAAAGCAGTGCGGAAAACGTTATCGCGTGATGCTTGCCGAGGCTGTTTCTGATGATGTCGTTGAACGCTTTGCAGAAGGGATCTTGCTAAAAGGTGAGCGACATCCAACCCAACCGGCCAGATTGGAAATAGTGTCGTCGAAAGAAGTGCTATTAACCCTGTCGGAAGGAAAATACCATCAGGTGAAACGAATGTTCGGTGCGCTAGAAAACCGTGTCACCGGGTTACATCGGGAGCAAATTGGGAATATCTGTTTGGATGACAATCTGGAGTCGGGCGAGTGGCGATATTTGACGGAGCAGGAGATCAACCTGGTTGATTAGTCACTAAAAATGAATAAGGGCTATATCATGAGGTGCCTCACTTCAACAGATTTTTTATTACAAAAATCGTATGGCCTTATTCTCCAGGATTGGTAACGAGTTTGTTAGGGTTCTGATTAATAACATAGTCCATAAAAACCTCCCGATATTGTTTGTTTTGGCCGTACCATCTTTCAACAACGGCAAGGTGCTCTATCAGCACTTCATTTGTGATGACTTTACTTACGTCCTTCATCACTTGCCGACCAAATGGTGTTTTAGAGCAATGGGTGTACATCGCTGTGTACCGGTCGATCTCTTCAATATTATAAAATTGATATTTATTAGGGATTCCTTTTAATTCAGATTCAAAAATTGCCTGTGCAGGGAATCCGAAAAAATAGTCCACACGATTTCTGTCTAGCATCTGCAAATTGAACTCAACTGCAGTTCTAGAAGAGAAGTGAATATTTCCGCTGTCTCTATATTTATCAATTAACTGTTGGACTCTTTTTGTATAATGCATTTCTTCTAGGTAGCCCAGCTTAATATTAGGATTGCTTAGAAGTTTGGCTAGAGAGAGTGTCTCTCCGGGTTTTCCGAACAGGTGTTGTTTTGACTTCAATGTTTGAATTCCCGTTCGAGGAGCCAGAGAAACCGGCCTGCTATGTATTCTAAAATCCTTGCTTCCAGGGACAATCCAGGCCCAGGCAACACAGACATTTTCTTCATGGATAAGTCTGTTATATCGTCTGGTATTACTGATTTCATTTAAATGATTATACTGGGGTAACTTCAGTTGTAATGTCTTGGTAAAGGCGTCGCCAATACCCTGGTCTTTAAATTTACCTTTGGTGATAAAGTTAGGAACCTGTTCCCAGGCTAGCCAGCGAATGGTTTTCTGTTCCAGTGCTATCGCATCTCCTCTAAATATAAAAAATGAGATCACGCCTAATAGGGTAAATTGCAATAATTTCATCGTTTGCCTTTTCTACATCTTTGGTATAAATCATAGCTCAAATTACTTTGGTATGTTTGAAAGGTTCCTGGCATTTTTTTACGTTTAAAGGGTGCATCTATTTTGCTCTGTCAGGATTTAATATCTATATTTAAATCCAGTATGCTAACTTTCTCTTGGAAATATTATGGATAATGATTTCTTTAAAGGGCTAAAAGCATTGGCTGAATCGGCGTTTCCAAAACGTTGTGCGTGTTGTGGTAGGGTATTTGAGACCGCTGAGGCCTATCTGAAAGAAACTGAGAACATTCCCACTGCAAAAACTCCACTAAAAGCAGCTATTGAAGATGATGGCTCTACCATTATTGAGGTCTATCGAAACTGCCCATGTGGCTCTACGTTGATGGATGAATTTAGTGATCGGCGCGATATGAGCGAGCAAGGCAACAAGCGCAGACAGCGATTTAATGCCATGCTGGATTATCTGGAAAAACAGGGGATTGCCAGAGAGATTGCCCGTGGGGAGCTTCTAAAAGTGATACACGGCGAGAAAAGTGAAATTCTCTCAAAAATAGCGCCTCCCAAAACAGAGAAAATGGGAGGCTAGGTCTCAATCTGGCGATTAAACCAAACTCAACATTACCTCGGCCTTACTGACCTCAAACTGCTTTGGTTGCTCAACATTAAGTGCTTTCACTACGCCATCGTCGACCAACATAGCATAACGCTGTGAACGGAGGCCACCAAAGGCACCAGTGTCCATTTCGAGCCCTACTGCTTTGGTAAAGGCACCATTGCCATCGGCCACCATCATAATCTCGTCGGCATTGTGGGCTTTTCCCCAGGCATTCATTACAAATGCATCATTCACTGCAAGACAAATAATACTATCGACGCCTTTTGCTTTTAATTTGTCGGCATTAACCACGTAGCCCGGTAAATGCGCTTCTGAACAGGTGGGGGTGAACGCACCGGGCACGGCAAACAGTATGACTTTTTTACCCGCAAACAAGTCCTTCGTGGTAGGGCTCTGCATACCGTCTTTGGTTAGTTGCTGAAAGGTTGATTCGGGTAGTTTCTCACCTAATGAAATCATGGTAATGATCCTGGCTAATCTGATGGGAACCAATGGTGTATTGGCAGAATTAAAGCGTAGTTTCAATTGAGGCAACTTTCCACTACAGCCGTTGACATCATGCTTCCTCGCTTGCTGACTATAAAACAGATTGTTTTTTGAGCTGATCAATGTGTGACCAATTTCAAATTTTGAGCCTGAGACCTCTGCTACTGTAGAACGGCATCCAAAAAAATAAAAACAAAAAAGAGGAATTCACAATGAAAAAAATAATAACCCGTATCGGTGCCTATGTAGTGACTTTCCGCACGTATTCACCCAGTAAACTCGTGTTCACTCTGCTGATTGCTGCAGGGCTAACCGGGTGTGGTGGTGTTGGAGGTCTGGCAAGTAATAGCCGAGTATCTGATGCAGATAATGATCAGGTCGTTACACTCGGTGATTCAATCTTCGCGTTGTCTGGCGAGCTGCAGGGTTTTCTGGAAGGTTATGCCGGTGAGACGTTCCGTCGCTATACCCTCTCAGGTGCCGAGCTTGAGGGCGGTATTATTGCGACGTCGGTGTACGACCAATATGCCATCGCCAAAAATGATAACCCGGACATCGAGACTATTGTGATGGATGGGGGCGGTAACGATATTCTAATTCCCGCTATCATGTTTGACCCCTATAACTGCAAAACCCAGTGGTACCAGTTTGGGCGTCTTAGCTCCACGTGTAAAAACTTCATTGATGATCTCTATGTTGATGCCGTTAACCTGCTGAATACCATGCACGCTGATGGTGTCGACAATGTGATCTATCTTGGATACTACTACACGAAAAACGGCCTGTTTTTACTGGATAGCATGGAAGAGGCTGTCGATTATGGTGACTGGCGTCTAGGGCAGGCTTGTGCATTTTCTGCTGCTAACTGCACCTTTGTCGATCCGCGTTCCACCATTCGTGATAGTGATATTATTGTGGATGGTATTCATCCCAACACGAACGGCTCTCACAAGCTGGCAAATCTGGTATGGCCGACCCTGCAGCCATTGTTGTAACTCACCTGGATAACCAGTGCTGTAACTAATTAAACGAAGCGGTAACCAAGTTTGGATGCCCACCCCGCCTGTTGTAAACCTGTAGTACAATTATTGTTCAATTGTTGTACAGCTGAAGTATAGGCGGGCCCTGGAAACTCTCACCTGCGGATAACCAGAAATCATCATGAAAAAACAACATGTTTTGACGCTTACCTTCATACTTTTTTCAATATTGGCACTGCTGCTGACATTTTATCTACCCACATTCTACTCTCCTAACAGGGTCGATCTCCCGTTATATGATGCCCATAAGGTCGATGAACGACAGGCGCGAGAACCGATGTTAGACGAACAGCAACGCCAGGATGGAAACGTCGTTGCAGAGGTCCAGCCCCGCTATGATGACAGCTTGGTACTTGAGCTAATTGCCAAATATGGCAATCGAATTGATGAAATAGCGGTGCAGGCAAGCCTTTTTGAGGTACAGGAATATCTGCTGAGTCGGTATCCAGCTGATGGCCAGGCCCGGTTTCGCAGAATAATCTCGATGGCTTTTCCCCAACTGGCGAATGCCATCTTGGCGGTTGTTGAACGCATGGGGCTGTACAACGACTGGCTAATTGAAAACTATGCGTTATTGGTTGATATGAATCCATTGGCGCGGGAAGGCGCGCTATGGCAGAAACGGCGAGCATTTTTTGGGGCCGATGCTGAAAAAATCTGGGCAGACGAGCTGGCACTACAGGCTCAAAAACAACAAAGTATGCAGGAGGCAATGTACCAGCTAGAGCAAGCCGCTGATATCAGTCTGGATGAGCGACTCTATCAACTGCAATCGGCGATCACCGAGAATTATGGTGAAACAGTACAGCAGCTAGTGGTTAGTCCGGGAATGGTGGCACAGGTCTTTTTTGGCTTTGGCTCGGTTCAGGATACGTTGCAGCGGTTATCACCGGAGCAGCGACAGGCTGAAATTAACCGGCTACGCAAACAACTGGGGTATAGCGATGAGCAAATCGGTCGTTTGCAAGAGAGGGACGAAGTTCGTAACCAACGCTGGGACAACGGGCACGCATATATGGCGCAGCGGAAGCAACTGGTGGATGGTGTTGACGGCGTGGCACTGGATGAGGCGTTAGCGGTATTGCGTGAACAGTTTTTTAAGCATGAGGCGAGTACGATTGCGCAGGAAGAGGCGTCGGGGTTTTTCCGTTATCAACGGCCTCGGGTATTTGGGCGGAACTGAGATTCGAGACGAGAACGTACTAAATGTACTAAATGTACTGGTTGGGCGGACAACGGTTGTTCGCCAATCTCGTTGAATCGGCTTGTTGGGCTATACTGTTAAAAATTATCACTCTACAGGTATCAAATGAATCGCTGCTATGTTCGTGCTGTCTTGATATGTCTGTTTACCTCCTTACTCGCGCTGCCCATTCACGCCACAGAGTATCGTGTATTTACAGAGCAAATGCCCCCTTATAACTATCAAAGTAGCGAGGGCGCTGTGATCGGCTTTTCTACTGACGTTGTGCGAGAAATGTTGCGCCGCTCTAACATCAAAATACACCGTGATATTACTATAGTACCTTGGGCGAGGGCCTATAATATCCTGGAAAATCAGGACCAGATAATGCTGTTTAGCATGACTCGATCTGCGGCGAGGGAGCCCTTGTTTCAGTGGGTAGGCCCCATCGCTCAACGAACAATCTGGTTATGGAAACTTTCTGAACGGGATGACATTGAGGCGACAACGCTTGAACAGGCCAAAGGGTATGTAGTGGGCGGTGTTTATGAGTTTGCCTCATCAAAATATTTAGAGAAGCAAGGCTTTCATGTCGAACTTGTACCCACGATAGAGCAGAATTGGAAAAAGCTGTTCCTGCATCGAATTGATATGGTGTCTGCACTGGAGTTGGAAGCTGCCTACTCTATGAGGCAGTATGGAAGAAACATTAACCAACTTGAAAAAGTAGCTATCGTTGATAAGCGATATGAATACTATCTGGCTTTAAGCCGCAACAGCCCAGTGAGTGATATCAAGCGATTGCAGTCAGCACTGGACGAAATGAAAGCGGATGGAACCTATCAAAAATTCCACAAAGCTTATTTACATTAGCGTTTAAATAGACCGACTATCATTAGTCAGCGAACCATAACTCTTCATCGGTTATCGGTGTTGCAAGCGGAAGCGTTGGGTTATTTAGATAATACTTCTGCCGTTCGTTAAGATTCGCCTGCTTGATCAATTTGGCATGGTATTCATTAAATAACAGGTCAAAGCTGCCATCTTTGAGCGCTGCACGAAGTCCGTTTTCTATCGCAATCGCCAGATTCTTGTTATTTGGTGCTACAAAATAATACATGGCTGTTGGGTAGATCAGAATCTTGGTTGGCTCCACCACAATATTGTCATCTTGGTGAATTTTAGCTTCATCCCATATTTCAACAATTGAGCGGGGGAATAGATCGGCTCTTGAGTGTAAAAGCATGTCGAATATCGCTTCATAGTTAGATGTGCCAAAAACAGTAAACCCATTGGCCCGTAGTATGGTGGAATCGGGCCAGTCGTGACCCTGTATCAGATTAAATTTCCGTAGTTCAATCAGTGGCATGGCTTCACTAAATCGACCCAAGTCTCTCTTATTGGCTAGAAAGATACGCCAGCCAATCAGCCCCTTATAGATCGGTATTCTAATGGGTTGCAGCTTAGACTCCCGCTCTTGAGAGGTCATCGTCCAGACGACATCGACATCGATACCATGCCCAAGCTGTATCAGTGCGCGCCCCTGAGGCATTTTTTGCGGAGTGGGGGTGAGCCGGTAGGTCTTATCGACTTTTGAAAAGGCTAGTTTCAGGAGCTGGAGAGGGTATAGCGGGCGTAGGTCAACGTCACTTTCTGGGCGAGGGTATCGCACCTGTTCTACATCTGCCTGCAACCTGTTCGGGAGCATAGTAGTAAGAATCAACAGTCCCGCTAAAAGTGAACGATTCGTCATGTAAAATCCTGTTGAAGAGCGCCCCAATAAAGGGCGGGTCGATGTATTAAGGATAGTTTAATATGAATATTCAGGGGGTGTTTACTGTAAAGCCGCTCGCATGTTGAACAACGTCACATTAACTGGTTGTAATTTCTATGCAGCCTCCTATAAAGTAGGCATCTTAATATTTGATTGTGTTCATCGACTATAAAACCAATAAAAATCATATAAGCATATAAAAAAGAAGGCAGAGGAAAAGCAATGAGCTCCGTACAGACGATCTATACAACTCCACTTGAAAAACTATATCACTGGGTTAGAACTTGCCCAGATACAGTATTTTTACGTCAGCCAGTTAATGGCGAATACATCAACTTCACATGGAAGGAAGTCGATAATCAGGCACGTCGTCTGGCTTCTTCTTTGTTAGCGCTGGGTTTGGAAAAGGGCGATCGCGTTGCGATTCTTGCCAAAAACTCGGCAGAGTGGTTTATCACCGACTATGCCATTCAGTTGGCCAGCCTGGTGAGTGTGCCGCTTTATCCGCTGCAGTCACCTGAATCTATTGAATACGTGTTGAAGCACAGTGGCTCAAAAGCGATTATTATCGGTAAGCTTGACGATGCGAAAAGCATGGAGTCAGGTATTCCTTCTGACGTGATTCGAATTGGTATGCCTTACCCGATCGATATGCAGATTCAGTATCAGTGGAAGGAATTACTTGCCAAACACGAGCCGATTCAGGAGTCACCGGTACACGGTGGTGACCAGCTGATGACACTCATCTATACATCAGGTACCACCGGCAACCCTAAAGGGGTTATGCACACCTATGGCACCTTCAGCTATGGTGCACAAAATGCGGCGGCGACGCTGCCTGTCGATACCCATGACCGGTTCCTGTCGTTCTTGCCACTATCCCATATCGCAGAACGTTTCATGGTTCTGGGTTGCTCAACGTATGCGGGGGCTCAGGTCTCGTTTGTTGAGTCTTTGGATACCTTTGCGACCAACCTGCAGGCGACACGCCCAACTGTATTCTTCGCAGTACCTCGTCTATGGAAGAAATTCCAGCAGCAGATCACTGCTAAAATGCCAGAGAAGAAACTCAACAAGCTGCTTCGTATACCGCTACTTAACAATATTGTTCGCAAGAAAATCAAGAAGGCTTTGGGTCTGAATGAAGCGCGTATTGTTATCTCTGGTGCCTCTCCTATCGCGCTTAGTCTGCTAGAGTGGTATGCGAAAATCGGCATTGAGATCAACGAAGGCTACGGCATGACTGAAAACCTGGCTTATGGCCCAGCTATCAACTTGCCCGGTGCGGTTAAGATCGGTACCGTCGGATCAATCAAGGCACTGCCTGGAAACGAAGTGCGCATTACCGACGAAGGCGAGATCATTGTTCGCTCACCCACCTTGATGGCTGGTTACTACCTGGAGCCAGAAAAAACTGCCGAAACCATTCGTGATGGCTGGCTGCACACCGGTGACCGTGGCGAAATCGACAGCGATGGTTACCTGAAAATTACCGGTCGTGTTAAAGATGTATTCAAAACCACCAAAGGCAAGTTTGTACAGCCTAACAAGATTGAAGGTTTGATGCAGCGTGATACCTACATTGAGCAGATCTGTGTAACCGGTTCAGGTCATTCTCAGCCGCTGGTGTTGATTGAGCTTTCAGAAGAAGCCAAGTCTAAATTGCCAGAAGGTGAGAAAGAGGTTGAAGCGCATATCATGGCGACGGTTGCTGACGTTAACAAAGAGCTTGAGCATCACGAAGTGATCGAGCGTGTTTTCGTTGTCGATGATGTATGGACGCCTGAGAACGGCATGCTGACCCCAACCATGAAAATTAAGCGTAACGAAGTAGAGAAGCGCTATTCGGATCTAAGTGAAAAGTATCGCGACTCCAAGACTCGTTTCGTTTGGGAAGCGGCAGAATAATAATCAATCAGCGGTATTGAGTAGAGCCCCGAGTCATTGGGGCTTTATTCGTTTTACTGTCTACACTCACCAATGTATACCCTTTCCCCCACGCCTCTGGAACGCTATCAAGCACTCGTTAATGAAGGTATAGTCAGCCACGATGTCGCCCAGCAATCTGCACTGGGGGCACTCGATCATCTCTATCAACAGCTCAGTCAATCAGGTAACAAAAGATCATCTATTAAAGGGCTCTACCTGTGGGGAAAAGTCGGTCGAGGCAAAACCTTTCTGATGGATCTCTTTGCGGCTAGTTTGAATCCTGATTACTGTATTCGGCTGCATTTTCACCATTTTATGGCGTCAGTTCACCAACAGTTACGCGAGATGACTGGCCATGCGGCCCCACTTAAACTCATTGCCCGAAAGCTAAGTAAACAGTACAAGGTGCTCTGTTTTGATGAGTTCTTTGTATCCGATATCGGTGACGCCATGCTATTGGGTAACCTGCTGCAATATCTGTTTGACTATAAGGTTACGCTGGTTACCACCAGTAATAGTGCACCCGAGAGCTTGTACTCTGATGGATTACAGCGAGACCGGTTTATGCCGGCGATCGACGCTATTCTCGCAAACACCCACAGCGTTCATCTTACCGGCTTGCAGGATCATCGTGAACACGTTTTGCCAGTTGAACAGATCTACCAAGTAATGCCTTCTGTTACACCCTCTGCTTCATCAGCTCATTGGGCTCAGGTTGAGTTATTGCTGAATAAGCTTTCGCTACCTCGCATTAACAGCAGCTCTGACTCACTAACGGTGTTGGGGCGATCAATCCCTTTTTTGTCACGTAATGATGGCGTTATCTGTTTTGAGTTTTCACAGCTGTGTGAAGGGCCGCGAAGTCACTTTGACTATATTCAGTTGGCTCGGCAATTCCACACGGTGGTGTTGTTAAATATTCCGGCGTTGAGTGGCTCGGCTTATGAGCGTATTAAGGCTCGCGGTACCGAAGACGGCTGTGTTGGTTCTGGTACGACCGGTGAGCGTGAAGTGGTTTTGGCACCTATGGATGATGCCGCACGCCGTTTTATCGCGCTGATCGATGAACTCTATGAACGTAAGGTAAAGCTATATCTCACCAGTGAAGTTCCGTTAAACCAACTCTATACCCAAGGTAGCCTCACTTTTGAATTTGAGCGCGCCCGTAGTCGCTTGATTGAAATGGCATCCCAGGCTTACCAGCAGCGGCCTCACCAACCCTGACAGGCGAATTATTTTAACGAACGGTGTCGATATTTTTCCATCTTTTGCTGGATATATCCGGTACTATGTAAATGCTCCAGTACTCTATCAAATTCGCTTTTCCACGTTGAAGACTTGCGGAGGGTGGCACGACTAAAGCCTATGTACAGTGGGTCATTGTTGATTTCCAGTGAGAGTACCCGAAACCGAGTGTTTATTTTCTGAGACATCACCAACTCATGAAACACCATTTCATTGATTACGGCAGCATCAATTCGACCTTCACCCAGTAGCATACTGAGTAACACCTCATTTGACCTAACGTCGAACCGTTGAAACGAATTATCGTTGTCAAAACGTTGACCATAGGAGTAGTTTGTGACCACTCCTATGCGTAAATTGGCTAGCTCATTCCAGGTTGACACCTGTAGTGGACTGTTATCGGGAACCACCAACACATTGCGCTCATAGCTTATGGGCCAGCGGGTAAAGGATAGGTACTGTTCACGTTCCGGGGTGCGAAATACCGGGAATATAAAATCGGCTTGACCGATTTTAGCTTCAAATAGCGCTCTGGACCAAGGGCGAAATGAGAACTCTATCTGAACTCCTAACTGTCGCCCTATTTCGTTAAGTATTTCAATATCAATACCTTGAGGCTTTTGATCTTGCAGATACTCATAAGGTGGGTAGATTTCAGTAACCGCATATAAGGTTGAAGCCGGGCAAGCTGTCCAGAGCAGTATCAAGGTTGTCGCGATTAGACTTCTGAATAACATGTATTGCCCCGGAATTTAGTGTTTGCATTCATCAATGCAAACAAACTTCGAACAGCCGTTGTTTAAGTATAGTCGTTCCTTTTTAAGGATAATCTAATCAATATTTGCGGTGTTGTGTAGTATTAGCGCTTTTAATACCTGTATACCTTGTTCTCGCTGCTGGTTACTGGTGTTGGCAAACCCCATTACCAAGCCTGTTTTAACCGGCGGTTCAACATAATATGAGGAGAGTGCGGTGCTGCCGAATCCAGCCAGTTTGAATTGCTGTTGCAAAGCCAAGTCGTCAATCGCAGGAATTTCCAGCGCCAAATGCATTCCGGCACTCTGGGCAATGGGTTCGGCTTTATCCGATAACTCTGAGGCTAACAGGGTGCTGAAGTGTTGCCACTTTTCCTGGTAAAGTTGTCTCATGCGCCGCAGATGTCGGGTGAAATGCCCTTCGCTTATAAAATCTGCCACCACCGCTTGCGTCAACTGAGGAGATTCGCCCCCCATAAAGCTTTTGGCCTTAACAAACACATTGACCAGTGCTTCGGGGACGACCAGATACCCTAACCTCAACGCGGGGTAGAGTGTTTTACTAAAACTGCCCATGTAGATAACAGGTGTTTGTTCAGCCATGCCCTGAAGGGCTGCGATGGGCTTGTGGAAGAAGTGAAACTCACTATCGTAGTCATCTTCAATGAGCCAGACATTATTTTGTGCCGCCCAATCCAATAATGACAGTCGCTGGGTTGCGGACAGTATTCCGCCCAGAGGGTAGTGGTGCGTTGGTGTGATATACATTAGCCGTGTTTTGGCTATATCGGCTGACGATATCTGCTGTAGGGCATGTACGTCTATTCCGCTGGCACTGAGCGGGCAGGGGACCAGTTTTGCTCTACGAGCGTTAAAGGCCTTGCGAGCCCCAATATAGCCAGGATTTTCAACCAGAACCGCCTCGCCTTCGTTAAGTAAAATCTGTGCACACAGGGATATAGCCTGCTGTGCGCCCTGGGTGATAATGATCTGCCGGGGGGTACAACGAACACCACGGGACAGGCGCAAGTACTCTGCCAGCGACTCTCTTAGGGGGGCGTACCCTTGGTTACCGTCATAGCCCATGAGTCCGACTCGGTCTTGATGGCGCCGCTGAATCTGCCCCCAGACTTTAGTGGGGAATGCTTCGAGCGCCGGAACACCCGGTGTAAATGGCAGCACCTGCCCATGCTCTGTCAGTGGTGTTTCGTTAAGCTGTTTACCGAAATCAGACAATGCCGGCAGTTTGCTTTTTCGACGCCAGTTAATTTCGGATACACCCTTTACACCACTTGGCAGCTCCGAGGTAACAAAAACACCTTTTCCTGCGAAACTCTCTAAAAAACCTTCTGACCGTAACTGATCAAGGACGATCGTAACGGTATTTCGACTGATCCCCAGTTCTGATGAGAGTCGTCGAGAGGCGGGTAATCGGGTTCCTGGTGCCAGGCGACCACTGCATATCCACTGGGTCAGCTGAAGTTGGAGCTGTTCTTGTAGTGGTCGATCCGAATTGAACTCGATGGAGGAAAAAGAGGGCACTTCCATAAACTGGCACCATTGATATGTAAAAACTGGACCTTTTTAAAATACCAGTTAAGCGCGAAAATCACCATATCAACGAAGGAGATCGTCAAGGAGTAAATCGGTGAGTGAGCAAGACAGCATTGAGCTGGCAGAAGTAGATGAGTCGCAGTTACATCACACCAAACGTAGTACCGTCAGGCAAGTGGCCAAGCGCGCCAGCTATGCCAAACAGGATGTCTATCAGTTGGTTGATGATCTTAAATTAGGTCATGTTGGTTTTGTCGATGATGGTCGGGCGGTAGTGATACCCATAACCGTCTGGCGTGTTGCAGACAATCTCTACCTTCACGTAGTGAATAAAAGCAGGCTGCAAAAACGGTTGGAAAATGGTGAGGAGTTCTGTATCTCCTTTGCCGAGTACAATGAGTGGGTGATGTCCAAGTCAGCCTATCATCATAGTGCCAATTATCGGTCGGCGGTTTTATATTGTACCGGTCGCCGAGTGACGGATGATGAAACGTTTGATGGTGCTTTCAAGACTCTCATCAATCAGTTGGAAGAGGGACGTTGGCAGCAGGTGAGGGCACCGAGTAAGTTGGAACGCAAGGCCACTGCATTGATGAAACTGACCATCAATGAAGGTTCTTTTAAACGCCGCGCGGGAGGGCCTAATGAAGAACCGGACGATTTATCGCTGCCGGTGTGGAATGGCACCAAGCCGGTTTGTCCTTTTCATAGCTGAACTTAAATTAATGCGTCAGTGGCTGCTATGGGGGCTTAAGGCCCCCTTAATCAACTTGTATTCTTGATTCTTTAAAACTTATCTTCAGTGGCGAGTTCAGGGAAAATGACTCTCTGCGCATCATAAAAAATCTTCATCTCTTCTGACGTAACTCCATTTAGCGAAATCAGGTGATTTAACTTCTTCATAAACAGCATGCGTGATTGAGGATTGTGTTTCAGATAATGATTCACCGTTGCCAAATCTGTAGAAAGATCACTTTTTAGCGTTTTTACTTGTTTGTAAAGGCTGGCAACCTGTTCCTCGTTCAGTGCAAATTCTTTAGAGAGAATTTCGCAGAACTCATGCTTCTCTTTGCCACTTACCACATTGTCAGAAGAGATAACATGGAACAGCAGTGAGGCCAACGCTACATGAACTGTTTCCTCTTCAGGGTGTTCGAACAAACTGCTTTCAGTGTCTACTGACTCGAACCAATGCTTTAGTGAGTCAAACATGATTATATGCTCCTATATAAAACTGGCTATATGCGCTGATCAGTGAAGGTTAGCAATAGTCTACATTGAATATAATCGACTAGTTTGAAAGGTAAAGGCTTGACGAGTGACAGGAGAATATCTTTTTATTGTTTGTCGCCGCTTTAATTTGTAAAAAAGGCTGGCAGAGACCTCGCACAGCTCCATGGTAGCGAGATCACTGCTCGTTTACGTTATGAGTTATTTATCTTCATATCGTTGATGTTTAAAGAAGATCCCATCGTCACCAAAGGCAGATGAGATAAAG
>JBFKTM010000019.1:0-14128 GCA_041636295.1 Oleiphilaceae bacterium | reverse complement strand
GCGGACTCGAAATTGATATCGTTCGTGAAGCACTCGAAAATGTGGGGCACACACTTAAAATAGACTATTTTGATCGCCAGTTTTCACGCAATGCCATCGCGTTTGGTCGCACCGATGCGGCGGCTGGATTAAAGATAGACAATGATGATCTGTTCTACTCCGATATCTATATCAGCTTTCAAAACACGATTATTTCCCATGCCGATGCAAAGATTAAACTGGAATCCATCGCCGACCTGAAAGGGCGACGCTTTTCTGCCTGGCGCAATGCCTACCAGAATCTGGGTGAGGAGTATAAAACAGCTACCGAAAACGGTACGTCTCCCTCTTATCTGGAATATGATAATCAGCTGATTCAGAACAAAATGTTCTGGTCTCGTCGCATTGATCTGCTGGTGATTGATCAGTACGTTTTTAATTGGTATCGACAGCGACTGTCTGAAGACTTTATTACCACCGGAGAAATTGCCAATCACCCCCTGTTACCTTTACAGACTCACTATCGACTGGGATTCAAGGCACCGTCCTACCGAGACGATTTTAATCGTGGACTTAAGCAGCTGATAGATTCCGGCCGCTATGATGAACTCAAGGATCGCTACCTAGTGGTTGAAATGAGTCAACGTGATGAACCGGTTTATCTTCACTATAACGAACGTCCACCCTATCTGGTGTCCGGTAACAATGGCGTGTTTGGTCTCACCGCCACTCCGGCCGGTGACGCCTTTAAACGGGCTGGTGTGCACTTTAGCTGGCAAAAAACGCCAGGTGATAAACAGTTGGAACTATTAAAGAAAAATAATCGACCGGAGTGTCTGGTTGGCTGGTTTAAAAACGCGGCGCGTGAAAAATATGCTAAATTTACAGTTCCGATATATACCGACAAACCGCAAGTTGCCCTGACCCGGAAAGATAATCCGCTACAACATGACAGCCTGCAGACGTTATTTACCAACAGTAAACAAGTCCTGCTGGTGAAAGAAGCCTACTCTTATGGCGTGTATATTGATCAGCTGATCAGCGCGCAAAAGCCAAGGCGAATCATCACCACGCTGGAGAATACCGGTATGTTGCGTGCTCTCCATAACCATCAAGCAGACTATATGTTGATTGCCCCCGAAGAGGCCGAACAGGCGCTGGTTGCGGCAGATCTTGACCCCGAAGCGTTTACGATGCAGCCGCTATCTGATGTGCCATTCGGTGAGACCCGTCACATCGTCTGCACGATGCAGGTCCGTGATGAGACCATTAGGCAGCTCAATAAGGCGATTCAACAGCGCCATTAACTATAGCGTAATTAACTACAGCGCGAAACCGCCGTCTTCTCGTGAATCTTGGCGAATTTGCTATTATTAATACAGGCACTCACGGAGCCTGTCGATGCGTAAAAGTACGGTTTCATCAGTTGTTGTCAGTCGTCGGCGTTTGCTTGCGGCTATCGCCGCTCTCTCTACCCTTGCAGTTAGACCACTAAGATTTCCGTTTGCTACTGCCGAGGTGCTTCAGCCGCCTTTTACAGTACGCAGCAAGCCTATACCGGCTACCGGAGAACAACTCCCGGTGATAGGTATGGGTACCTGGAAGACCTTCAATATCGGTCGCTCCGATAGACTACAGCGAGGACGCAACCAGGTATTGAACACCTTCTTTTCGATGGGCGGCGGAATGATTGACTCGTCCCCCATGTATGGTTCCGCAGAGGCTGTGATCGGCAGAGGGTTGGCCAGACTGGGGGCACAGCCTGGGCTATTCTCCGCAACCAAGGTATGGACGCCATTTGCGTTGTACGGCAAGGTTCAGGTCGAGAATTCTTTTGAGTTATGGGGGCTTGAACGGTTCGACCTTATGCAGATTCATAATTTGCTGAACTGGCAGGCGCACCTTGAAACACTGTTGGAGATGAAAGCTCAGGGGCGGATTCGTTATATTGGGGTTACCACCTCTCATGGACGGCGCCACGAGCCGCTTGAGCAGATTATGCAGCAACAGCCCATTGATTTCGTGCAGTTGACCTACAATGTGCTTGATCGTGAAGCTGAAAAACGTCTGCTGCCTCTGGCGAGGGAGCGAGGCATCGCACTGATTGCCAATCGTCCGTTTCAGGGAGGACGACTATTTGACCGGTTTCAGAAATATCCATTGCCAGACTGGGTTAGCGAGTTTGACTGCGACAACTGGGCTCAGTTCTTCCTTAAATTTATTATTTCGCACCCCGCCGTGACGGTGGCCATACCGGCCACCCATCAAGTCCCCCATATGGTCGAAAATATGGGGGCTCTCCGTGGCCGGCTGCCTGACGCGGCGATGCGTCAACGGATGATTCACTATATCGCAAGTCTCTGATAGCGAACCCAATTGGCTATTGCGGCACCCTCACAAGCTTATAGCGGCTCAAGTCATGATTGGGATGGCTCTGTTCCAGTTCAACCCGACCACCCTGCTGTTGCAAGTAGCTGTTGGTCGGTTGCTGATAGAGTGATTTGCGGAAGCGTAGATAGTGTGCGCGGTCACGATTAACGACATTGCCATGATGCTGTTCGAAGGCGTCACTGGTAAATTCAAATAGGGCGGGCAGGGTAAAAATGAGTGCCTCCGATGTACAGAACAGGTTACCGTTAAACCGTTCAATCGCTGCTAAGAGTCTATGATCTTTTTGCAGATAGGCGATAAATACCTGCTGTAGCAGGTGTTCGTAGAGTGTATTCATCGCTAATGCAGACGATGGGTTTCAAGCTGCACCGACTCAATCTGACGACCGAGCAGGATAACCTTGCCCTTGTAGCGGTCATCGCCGGTACTGGAAAATTCAAACAAGTAGGAGCGCCACAGCTGCACGCTGCCCTTTGCGTTGCGTTTAAACCAGAAGCCTCGCAATACCACGCTCTCGTCCAGCAGCTCAACATCGACCTCCTGGCAATAGCTTTTGGCTGCTTTCAGTGCAACGTCTTTGATCTCTCTGGCGCTGAGCCAGTACCAGCCACCGAATATCAGTAGCGCGAGCCAGAACAGGTCACTGAGTTCTATCATTGTCTGCTTATACCTCTCCAGTGCTGTGCTCTAAATGGATTTCCATGCTTCCGCTACCAGATGAAGGTTGTGCTGATCATTCGCCAGCCACAGTTCACCATCCTGTATCGTTACCTGGAGGGCCATATTGCGCTCCGCCAGTGCTGCCAGTGACTCAACAAAAGCCTCTGGGATATGAATGACCGAAAGATTTTTAAAACGTTGCAGCTCGGATTGCGTCTGCTGCCACCACAGCGCTGCGGAGCGGCTGCTATAACAGTAGATGGTAACCTGTTTCGCGCGACCACAGGCTTTGCGAATACGCTTCTCATCGGGATTGCCCAGTTCAATCCAGTGTTGTATATCACCAGCCAGATCGACCTCCCATAGATCAGGCTCGTCATCGGTGCTCAAACCTTTGGTAAAGCTCAGCTGTTCGCTGGCGTTGAGGGCAAAGGCGACCAGTCGCACCATCATGCGGGCATCGTTCTCAGAGGGGTGGCGGGCGATTGTCAGCTCATGGTTCTGATAGTAGTGGCGATCCATGTCAGAGATTTGGAGGTTGGCTTTAAAAATCGTGGCTTTCAGTGCCATGTGTCGGTTGCTCTTTTAAATGGAGGTACTGATAAAGGAGCCACGATTTAACCAGAGATGCTTTATGAAGAGCAACTGATTTCCAGTTTTTGCCCCCATTCAGGCGGCTCTTGTGCATAGTGTTGCAGGGTTGGGTGCTCTGAGAACGGGTCTGCAAGCAGTGTCATCAAGGTCTCAAACTCCCCATAATCTCCCTGTTCGGCGGCGCTAATGGCATTTTGAGCCAAGTAGTTGCGGAGTATGAATTTCGGGTTGGCGCTCTTCATGGCTTGTGACCGCTGCTGATCACTGGCGGTCTCCTGCTGTAGCCGTTGTCCATAGTTGACTAACCAGTGGCCCAGGCTGCTGTTGTTCGCGACAAACTGGCGCAGTGCTGGTGGCTGCATCAATACATCGGTGTGGCCAAGGGGGGCATCGTCACTGGTCGAGCGGGTATAGTCACAGAGGGCCCGAAAGAAGTTGCAGTAGTCGGTACCCTGTTCAGTAAGTGCATTGAGTAGTGAGGTAATGAGCTGGGTGTCATCTTTGGCGGATGTCTGCAAGCCCAGCCGTTTTCTCATCAGTGCCATATAGCAGTTTGAAAAGGCACGTTCATAATGGGCTTGTAACTGTTGGGCCACCGCAGGGTCAACCAACGGGGAGAGTGCTTGAGTCAGTGCCTGACAGTTCCAAAAGCCGATGCTGGGCTGTCGAAAAAAAGCGTAGCGGCCACTATGGTCAGAGTGGTTACAGATGAAACCGGGGTTGTAGGCATCAAGAAAACCATAGGGGCCAAAGTCAAAAGTATCACCGATAACTGACATATTGTCGGTATTCATCACCCCGTGGGCGAAGCCATAGACCTGCCAGTGGGCAATCAGCTCAGCGGTTTGTTGTACGATCGCCAATAACATCTGGGTGTATGGATCGGGCTGACCCAGTAAATGAGCAAAGTGATGCTCAATCACATAGTCTGCCAATATCTGCAGCTGTTCAAATTGCTCTGTGTAATAAAAGTATTCAAAGGAGCCGAATCGAATATGGCTTCGGGAGAGGCGAATCAGGGAGGCCCCTTTTTCGGTACGCTCTCGATAGACTTTTTCATCGCTGGTCGCCAGACAGAGGGCTCGGGTGGTGGGAATGCCTAAGTGGAATAGGGCTTCACTGGCGAGGTATTCACGAATGCTGGAGCGCAATACCGCACGGCCGTCACCATGGCGTGAGAAGGGCGTCTGTCCCGCCCCCTTTAGGTGTAGATCCCAGAGTTCGCCCTGGCTATTTCGGACTTGCCCCAGCAGCAGGCCCCGGCCATCGCCCAGTTGTGGCGAGTAACCCCCAAACTGGTGACCGGAGTAGACCATAGCCAACGGATCGGTTCCGGGCCAGGGGTGCTCACCATTAACCAGTTTGATCAGCCGGTCGTCTTCGAGCATCTGGAGATCCAGGTCAATCAACGCAGCCGCTCTGTGGTTGGTGGCCATCATGCGCGCCTGTTTTAAAGGGCGAGGCATCACTCGGGCAAAGAACGCTTCACCCAACTGGCTAAATCGATTGTCGAAATTGAGTGTTAACATGCCGGCCACGCCGTATAGCCGCCGTCCAGACTGTAGGCTTCTGCAAAACCTTGTTGGTTAAAGTAGTCGGCGGCACCTTGACTCGAATTACCGTGATAGCAGTAGACCACCAATGGCCGTTCGCGATCGGCATCCACTAGAAACTGCTCTACATTGTGATTGCCAATATGCAATGCCCCGTCGATATGGCCTGCGAGATAGGAGGGCTGGTCCCTGATATCAACCAGGGTAATCGCTTTTTCGTTGAGTAGCGCCTGAAGTTCGGTAATAGAGATGTGGGTAAAAGCCATTGGCAATCGCGTCCTGAAGTGGTAAATACTTGACTATTATACTCAAGTAATATGTAAGTGCCAGACAGGTGAAAGGTGAAAGGTGAAAGGTGAAAGGTACAAGGTACAAGGTGAAAGGTGAAAGGTACAAGGTGACAGGTGACAGAAAAGAGAAGACAGACTCATTTCCAGTGGATTGAGAATCCAAAGGTTGCAAACAGGGTGCTTTCGTCGGACTCTTCGAAACCGTCGGTTGACTCCTGTATTGAGCCTGAAAAGGTCCAGCCGTCGAAGGTGTAGTTGCCGCCAATCAGATAACGACCTTGCAGGTGTTTAAGGGTGACGCCGTGGCTCTCTTTGAAGGTATTGCCTTCGATCGTAATATCATTGAAGACATAGTTGCCATAGAGGGTGGCAAACAGATTCCACTCGCCGGGCAGGCTGCCAGCCAGTGCGGGTAAGCCCCGTGCCGGTGTTAACCAGGCCATGGGGAAGCTGTTGCTCAATCCTCTTCCCAGGCGGAGGGTGATACCCGCGCCGAGATCACTGTTGAGATTGCCAGCCCGTATATCTCCCCCGGCAATAACGTCATAAGCGAGCCGATCATTGATGGGGGCTTGATGGAGTTGCCAGAGTTGTTCGTAGGCGACTCTTACCACGAGTTCATTGCTCACCTGATGAGTCCAGCCTTTGGGGTCGTTCGTGCCTATCCTGTCATGAATAAAGCGCTGAAAATGTTCAGCGCCGGTAGCGGGGCCGACCATTCCTAATAACAACTCATACCGTGAGGCTTGGTCTGTGTTGTACTGGTAGAGGTTCATAGCACCGTAAAACAGACCGGAATAGGGGCGATCATCTTCGATCAACTCCGGGTTTTCAATCTCGCTGGGGGTGAATATGCCGTGGGCCAGTTGATAGCTGACAGCACGCTGGTGATTGATCATGGCGGGAAAGGGCAGCCAGGACTCAGTCCAGTGGGCCCATTGCGGTGTACGTTGCTCATCAATTTGATAGCCCCAATTCAGGGCGATACCGTTGGTATAACCCCCGTCATCATCGGCAATGGCGTCATTTTCCCAGACGCCCGACCAGTGGCTCTCCGTTTTGGCAGCCGCTGTCTTGAGGGGGCTGCCAAACAACAGAAACACGAGTAGATATGGCACCAAACTATGACAGAATTTCATAGCTTGAGTGTAGCAATTAATTGGTGTTTTTGAAGGGGAGGAAACTTGTCGCCTCGGTAATGTAGTGCTTTACTTGCGCGGCTTCTTGCTCCACAAATTGTTTAATGGGGGCTCTGAAATCGGTGTTTTTGATCCAGTGCAGCGAATAGGTCGGCGTAGGGCGAAAACCCCGCTGAATTTTATGTTCGCCCTGTGCACCTGCGTCAAACTGCATTATCTGGTGCTCAATACAGTACTCAATGCCCTGGTAGTAGCAGGTTTCAAAATGCAGCTGTTTATACTCTTCCAGGCAGCCCCAATAGCGGCCATAGAGTGTTTGAGGGCCTTTCAGGAACAGTGCCCCCGCTACATAGTGGCCGGCTTTTTCAGCCATGATCAGCAGTAGGTTATCGGCCATGGTGTCAATCAGTTGTCGAAAGAAGGCCTTGTTCAGGTAACCTTGCTGTCCGCGTTTGATATAGGTGGCATGGTAGAAAAGGTAGAAACTGTCCAGTGCCGTCTCGGTAATATGGGGGCCTTCAAGATGTCGGAAGCCAATGCCCTGCGACTGAATCTGTTGTCGCTCTTTTCGAATGCTTTTTCGTTTGCGAGAGGTCAGCTGTTCGAGGAAGTGGTCAAACGAGTCAAAGTGGTCGTTATACCAGTGAAATTGACACCCTGCCCGTTGTAATAACGCCGGGCTCGTTAAAGCTTTTAAGCTCGGCTGATCGGGAAACAGTAGATGCCAGGATGAAAGCCCTTCTCGTTCACACAAATTAGTCACCGCGTTGATGATATGGGGTGCTATTGTAATTAGTTGCTGCGGTTGATTGGTTAGTAGCCGGGGGCCAACCGACGGGGTAAAGGGGATGGCGGACAGCAACTTGGGGTAATAGGGCTGGCCGTACCGATGGTAGGCATCGGCCCACGCCCAGTCGAATACGTATTCGCCATAGGAGTGCTGTTTTATATAGCTGGGGATTGCCGCCAGCAACGGTTGATCTGGGGTGCTGATCAGTAGGTGATGGGGTTGCCAACCGGTGTCAGGGGTGACGCTGCCGGACTGCTCCAGAGCGACCAGAAACGGGTATGACAAAAAAGGATTACGACTGACGTTGAGTGCATTCCAGTCAGTCGCATTAACGGCTTGCAGCGACGTGGCAACGTGGATCTTCGGATCAGTCATCGGCAAAGTTCGGACGCTGTAGCCAGTAATGCGGAGCCCATTGAGCGGCCCCGCTCTGCTTAATCAGGGTATTTGAATGCCGCCTGGGCCACCCATACCACCCATACCGCCGCCTTGGCCGGGTACCACAATGGATGAGGCCTGCTGGCGTTGCATCTCACGGAGTTCATCCAGTGTTCGTTGCAATTCAATTTGTGCCTGCTCGCCAAATTTCTCCAATGCTTCCGAGAGCGACTGCGCGTCGATTTCGAAGTTTAGTGGCAGTGCGCCGGCGGGAGTCATCATCTGAGCCTGACCAATGAACAGGACTTCGCGGCTACTATCAACCTCTCCCTCAGCGGTGACTGGGGTCATGCGTCGCAGGGTGCCTACTTTATGATCGGTATACATCTCTTCGCGGTAGAGGTTCTCAATATCCAGCTTGATTTCCGGGAGTTGGTTATTGCTCATATCAATTCTAATCTCTTAATGATTTTTAAGGGTCACCTGTTGCTTATGGGGGCAACTTCTCAAGATTCAACCAAAGGGTGACTCGGAGCCCTGCGACAGGCGCCTCCTTTTGAGTGGAAACGCCTGAGTTCCATGGGGCCGTTAGCTACTGACTACCACGCGAATCGCTTGCAGCTGTACCGTGCTGCGGTTAATCGCTTCGGCACAGGCAACGATCTGTTGTTTAAAGAACTCAATCTCTTCATCGCGAATGCTGGGATTCACTGCTTTTAGTGCTTCCAGGCGCTCTACTTCTACCTTCAGACTT
This sequence comes from Oleiphilaceae bacterium, assembly GCA_041636295.1. Classification (GTDB taxonomy): domain Bacteria; phylum Pseudomonadota; class Gammaproteobacteria; order Pseudomonadales; family Oleiphilaceae; genus Alkalimarinus. The sequence goes on along the minus strand of JBFKTM010000019.1, from coordinate 5,600 downwards.
TTCACCATCTTATCGGTCGCGGTGCTGAGTATACCGGGGAGCGTCTGTTCAGCCACCTTGGCGGAATGGGTCAGCATTTTTTCAACATCACCACGAACCTGTTTGACAATCGCTTGTGCGGTATTGCGTTTTACCTTTTCACACATACCGTTCAATCGGTCGTGTGGCAACACCTGCGACAGATCTTTACCGCTCACATCGGTCATGACACGAATGGGCGTAATGGGCAGAAAACGGTCAACCTGCAGCTGTTTCGGTGCTACACAGTTCACCGTGTAGTAGGTCTCCAACAACAGTGTACCGGGCTGTAGGCCCTTGACGGAAATGGTAGTAACAGTGGCATTCCCCAGCTCGGCACTGTGCAGCATTTCCATGGTTTCGACGACCATGGGGTGCTCCCAGCTGAGAAACTCCATATCTTCTCGTGACAGGGCTTTTTCCCGCGAGAAGGTGATGGTGTTGCCATCCTCTTTCAGCCCCGGGAAGTGGCTGGTAAACATATGGTCAGAGGGACGAATGACATGGGCCAGGTCGGAGTGGTGTTCATGGTCGACACCAAACTGGTCAAACAGCCGCATCATATAGGCTTCCAGCAAGGGGCTGTCTTCCTCTTCCTCGATGGTGGCGATGAGCGCTTCAGCCTGCGGCAACTTGCAGGAGTTCATCTCCAGCAGCTGGTCACGGCCATCGTGCAGTAGCTGGCGCATCTGTTCAGTATGTGTCGCGGTTGCCTGAATCAGCGACTGTAAACTATCTGCGGAGGCAGCGACGGGCAGCTGAAGCTGCTCCAACAGTTCCGTTTCAAACTGTTCAAAGATGGAGTAGCCCACAGAGCAGCTCTGTTCGAACAGATTGATGCCTTCCTGATACCAGCGGAACAGCACTTCCTGTGAGGTGCCTTCAAGATAAGGAACATGGATCTGGATGGTGTCTGTCTGGCCGATACGATCGAGACGGCCAATACGCTGTTCCAGCAGATCAGGGTTCAGCGGCAGATCAAACAGCACCAGATGGTGGGCAAACTGGAAGTTGCGGCCTTCACTGCCAATTTCAGAGCAGATCAAGGTTTGTGCGCCCCCTTCGGTCTCTGAGAAATAAGCCGATGCCCGGTCGCGCTCAATAATCGACAGCCCCTCATAAAACGCGGCACTGCGAATGCCGGCCCGGAGTTGCAGGTGTTGTTCCAGTGCTACGGCAGTACTGGCATTGGCACAGATTACCAGCACTTTTTCGGGGCGAAGGGCTTTGAGCTTGGCTTCAAGCCAGGCAACACGAGGATCATTGGGAATCCAGCTGTCAGCATCAACCATCACTTCGGGGTACAACCCGGCGATACCGGTGGTTTGTTCCTGGTAGAGTGCCGGTACCGGGAACGGATAACTGTTTAACTGACGCTGTGGAAAGCCCTTGATGGCGGCACGCGTATTACGAAACAACACACGTCCGGTGCCGTGCTGGTCAAGCAGACGGGCAATAATGGCTTCGATATCCGTCAGGTCGCTCACATCGGTATAGTGGCCGAGTTCCTGCAGTAGTTCGGGGCTGATCGCTTCGTTACTCTGTTGCAGTGCCACCAGTTTTTGTACCAGCTGGTTAAGGGGCTGATATCCGGCTTCTTCCTGTTTAAAGGTTGCCAGGTCGTAGAAGCGGGAAGGGTCTAGCAGGCGCAGTCGAGCGAAGTGACTTTCAATGCCCACCTGTTCCGGCGTGGCCGTTAGCAGTAGCAAGCCGGCACTGCGGGCTGCCAGTGATTCAACGCACTGGTATTCAATACTGGGCGCCTCTTCACTCCAGTGCAGGTGGTGTGCTTCATCAACGATGAGCATATCCCACGAGGCGTCAACCGCATGGGCCATGGCGTCCTGGTTTTCAGTCAGAAAATCCAGGCTGCAGAGCACCAGTTGCTCTGTCTCAAAAGGATTGCCTGGAGCCTCAGGGGTTTCAGTTTCGGTGTCGTCATACTTATCAAGCCCTTCGTTTTCGCTCTCGTTTTCACTACGGGCTTCGGTCAGCGCTTCATAGCGACTCTGGTCAAAGATAGAAAACGGCAGGTTAAATCGACGTAGCATCTCCACCAGCCACTGGTGGATCAGGCTGTCGGGCACCACAATCAATGCTCTACTGGCGCGACCGGTATGCAGTTGATAGTGCAGAATCATACCGGCTTCAATGGTCTTGCCGAGCCCCACTTCATCGGCCAGCAGTACGCGGGGTGCAAAGCGTTGAGCGACCTCATTGGCGATGTAGACCTGGTGTGGCAAGTGGCTGGTGCGCGCGCCCAGCAGCCCTTTGACGGCAGACTGTTGCAGGCGGTGGGTATGATTCAGGGTTTCAATTCTGAGCTTAAAGGCATTGTTTTTGTCAAAGTGGCCACTGAACAAACGGTGCTGCGGTGACGTGAGCTGGATAAAACAGCTCAGATCCAGCTCTTCGACAATATGTGATGTGCCGTCGCTCTCTTGTGCGGTATAAATTTGAATGCCATCAACTTCTTCCACAGCCGTGACCGTAAGCTCCTGGTCATCCAGTGTGGTGATCTCTTCCCCTTCTTTATAAATCAGACGGCTTAAAGGGGCGTTGTCAGCGGCATAGGTGCGCTCCTCGCCAACCGCAGGAAAACTAACTGTAATACGTCTGCCATTGACCTCGGAAATAATACCTAACCCTAGTTTTGATTCGGTATGGCTGACCCAGCGTTGTCCAATAATAAATTGCATGGTGCGAAACTGCCTATAAACGTAGTGTGAAATTTGGTTGTTAAAAACGATTGTTATGATTCATGGTTATGACGACGCTAAACGCATAAACGCGCAGCGTATGAAAAGCCCCTGATTTTATCATGAATGCGCGTTAACGTTGGCAACTTTGGAAAGATTTATTTACCCGAAAATATTTGAAAAATACCTATAAATGGGTATATAAAGAGGGTGCGTAGAGAATGAGAAACGAGTTGTTCTGTAATTTCATAGGTTTACGTGGATTAGTTTACGTGGGTGTGTAAGTGCTGCCGGGTGTTAATGGAATTTAGCAGAGAGTTATCCTTAAATGAATTTTTTAAAAATGTTTGCCGGCTCCGATGAATCTGAAGTGCTTTTCTCAACGTCTCAGAGCGGGCAGTTTGCGACCGGGCTCTTTCAGCAGTTCATGCTGGGAAGTGTCTACCAGCCCATTGTAAGTTTAACCCATCAGCGTGTTGTTGGTTATGAAGCGTTGGTAAGAGCATCTAAACATCATCAACCTCTTAGCCCTAATGCACTTTTTGAGTTCGCTGACTCCCAGGGCCAAAGCATCGAGTTAGACAGGCTTTGTCGGGCGATTCACGTCCTCAATTTTACCGGTCTGGAAAATCCGGCGTGGCTGTTCCTCAATATCAGTAGCAGTGTTGTCAGTGGAGATTGTCTATCAGAATCCTTGGTTCAGAGTGCCTTGGATCATTTCAAAATTCGTCCAGAGTCTGTGGTTCTGGAAATTGTCGAAGACAAGATCGAAGACGACAAAAAACTGGAAAGCTTTGTTAAGCATTATAAATCGATGGGATTCCGTATTGCGATTGATGATTTTGGTCGGGGGGAGTCTAACTTTGATCGAATTTGGCGTATTGAGCCACATATCGTTAAGTTGGATCGTTCGATGCTGCTGCACGCTGAACGAAATGAAAAGGCTCGCGGTGTGTTGAAAGGCTTGGTTCACCTGCTTCGACAAAATGGTAGTCTGGTGGTACTGGAAGGAATAGAGACCGAAGCTCAGGCTGAAGTGGCACTAGACTCCGAAGCCGATATGTTTCAAGGCTTTTACTTCGGTAAACCTCAAAGCCGACCTATAGCGACTTCTGAAGTAAAGCCAAGGTTATCAGCGATAGAAAGTCGATATCGGCAATTGCAGTATATGCGCGACGAGCAAAGTGACTTGCTGCTCAAGTCTTTGCGGTTGGAGATTTTAAATGCCTGTGATGAATTGGCTAGAGGGGCCGATATTCATGAAGCCTGTGGTAGCCTGCTGTTGATACCTGCCGTGAAACGTTGCTTTATTCTTGACCATTCTGGCAAGCAACTTACCGAAACGGTTTGTTCCAGCCTTAATGTCTCGCTAGGTGACAGGATGTTTAACCCATTAATGGATGCAGAGGGGGCGTGTTGGCGTCACCGAGAGTATTTCCAACGAGCGTTGTCGAAGCCGAATCAAATTAATATATCAAAGCCGTATATTGCCCTGCCTGATGCCGAAACGACAGTGACTTTCTCGATTTCCACCTACACACAGCAATGCCACATTGTGTTTTGTGTAGATACGTCGCCTGAAGCACTCAAACAAGATTGCCAATCGCTTCCGATGTCATTGGTTGGTTATTGATCCATTGTCTATTTATTAGTTCGCTTCCTGAAACGTTTTTTCGTCATACCGAAGGAACCACAAGTCGTTGAAATTAATGGATCCTGTGATCAAGTCACAGGATGACGGCGGGGAAGTTATCGTATTTCAGGATGAGAACTAATTAGACAAATTAACTTGACGAACAATGGCCCGGTGATTATATCTTTATGAATGTCAGATCGACGGATTATTCAAAAGAAAGGATCATCAATGAGACCCTCCTTGAAACCTGCTAGCCCTAATTTCTCTTCCGGCCCCTGTAGTAAAAGGCCGGGCTACTCTCTGGATCAATTGGATATATCGACACTCGGACGTTCGCACCGTGCCGCGATTGGCAAAGCAGCCTTGGAGCGGGCCTGTTTTGAGACCGCTGAACTGTTGGGGCTCCCTGACGGGTATCGCGTTGGTGTGGTGCCAGCCTCGGATACCGGTGCCATGGAGATGGCGATGTGGTCGATGCTGGGCGCCCGCCCTGTTGATGTGTTTGCCTGGGAGTCTTTCGGTAAAGAGTGGTTAACCGATATCGTAAAACAGCTGAAACTGGAAGATGTGAACAGTTATGAGGCGGACTACGGCCAGTTGCCTGACCTGAGCCAGGCGAACCCGGCCCACGACATTGTATTTACCTGGAATGGTACCACCTCCGGCGTTAAGGTGCCGAATGGTGATTGGATCAGTGATGAGCGCGAAGGGCTGACCTTTTGTGACGCCACCTCAGCGGTATTCGCGATGGAGATGCCCTGGCATAAGCTCGACGTGATTACCTTCAGCTGGCAAAAGGTGCTTGGAGGAGAGGGCGCCCATGGCATGTTGATACTCAGCCCGCGGGCGGTTGAGCGGCTGGAGTCGTACACCCCACCGTGGCCGTTGCCAAAGATCTTCAGACTCACCAAAGGTGGTAAGTTGATTGAAGGCATCTTTGAAGGAGCCACCATTAACACCCCCTCCATGTTATGTGTGGCTGACTATCTGGATGCGCTTGATTGGGTGGGGAGTCTGGGGGGCGTTGCCGCCTGTATTGAGAAGTCACGGAAAAACCTGGCGATTCTCGAAGCCTTTGTTGCCCAACATGACTGGATCAACTTTTTGGCAGCCACTGAAGAGACCCGCTCCAATACCAGCGTCTGTTTAACCCTTGCGCTTTCTGCTGAACAGACTAAACAGCTTGCCAAACTACTGGAGCAAGAAGGAGTGGCTTATGACATTGGGGCATACCGTGATGCACCTGC
>JBFKTM010000018.1:0-14233 GCA_041636295.1 Oleiphilaceae bacterium | reverse complement strand
GACCGACGAAGTGGCGAGCTGCTTGAAAGTTTTTATTACTGCTGACTTGGTAGAGTCGGACCGTACGGGGCTCCATTGCAGCTTTATCATTGCCGCCGCAGGCTGACAGCAACAGGGTAGCGTAGACAAAGATAGCAAGAGTAATGCAGCCATTGCGTAGCGGTATTGGTGACACGCTTTTGGCGTGTGCATGCATGCCGGAAAAGGATGCTGGATTTTGTCTCATTTGAGCAGATCCTTGGCCAGTCGTTGCAGTTGTTGGTAAACCAGTCCGCGCTGGTCGCTGGGTACCGGTGAGATATCAAGTAATTCCTGGAACAGCAGGCCGTCGGCGGCTGCCCACAGCAACCATGCCGTGGGAGATTCCCGTTCTTCTTCGAGGATATGTTTGCGGGTTTGCTGAATGTATTGACGCAGCGGGTCGAGAAGGGCCGGCTGCTCAGCGGCTGAGGTCAGTATGGCCATGGTGACCCTGGGGTCGAGCACCTCAGGATCCATCCTTGCTGCAAGCATGGCGCGCAGGACGCTCCAGGGCTGGCCCGACAACGTTTGCTCATGCGTCTCACGAACTGTTCTGGTGCGGGCGATTAGGCGTTCGAGCATTGCCTGGAGTAGAGCTTCCTTAGTGGCAAAGTGGTAGAGAAGCCCGCCTTTGCTGAAGCCGCTTTCAAGGGCAACTTTGTCAAGGGTAATGCGCCCGGATCCGTGCTCTACGGCTATGCGCTGAGCAGCATCCAAGATCATGTCTCGAGTGGAGGTGGTGTTCATGGCGGTTCCTAGTACGAACTACATGGTCTGCCCAATGTACCAACTGGACGGTAAAGTAGCCAGTTCCTTGGTCTTGGTGTGGATAGCTGTGTTTTAAGGGGTTGGATGATCGCCCGGGTTCGTTCATATGCTGTTGGTGGTTTGAATTATTCCTCTGGCATTGACATTTGGTTGTATGACCAAATAAGATATTCGAAAGTGCCGCTTTTTTTGCGGCTTGACCATCCTGAAGAGCCCTGTCTATTTGGAGGAGCCATGAAATCTATCCCTATTCAGCCGCGCAAAGTCGCCTTTGATGTCTCATCAGTGCCACGGCACTGGAATGGCGGTGACCCCGTGCTGACCCGCTTTTTTGATGCTCTCTCAGTGCATTTCCCGGAGGGAGAGCGCTTCTTTATCCAATCAGTGCGTAACTTCAAGGATCAGGTGACAGATGAGCAGCTGAGTGAGGATATTCGCCATTTTATTCGGCAAGAAGGTCAGCATGGGATTGTCCATGATCGCTTTAACGATGTTATGGCAAGCCAGGGCGTAGACGTGGATAGGGTAACGGCGAATCTGAGAACGTTTATTCGCACCACGCAAAAGTACTTGCCGAAGAAGTATCAGCTAGCAATGACGGCGGCGTTTGAGCACTTTACGGCAACCTTGGGCGAAACCATGGTCAGCGAGAAGAGCGAGATGTTTAGCGAGGCTGACCCCGTCATGAGAGCGCTATTTCTGTGGCACGGGGTCGAAGAGGTAGAGCACAAGGCCGTGGCCTATGATCTTTATCAGGGAGCAGCAGGTGGAGGCTACTTGACGCGCGCGTCTGCGTTGGTGGTTGCGACCCTGATGGTTCACCTTGTCGTGGCTCCAGTATTTTGGAATATGCTCAAGCTTGATGGCGTAACGCGCCAGCCTGGTGTGATTCTGCGGGGCCTGAACAAGCTTTATGGGCGAAAAGGTATTCTCACAGGCATGCTGCCTGATTTTCTCGCTTGGTTCCGCCCTGGGTTCCACCCTTGGGATACCGGTATGCCAGAGAAGGTTGCCGCGTGGTTGGCGGAGTATGAGACTCATGGAGATCCGATGCGGGCATCGGAAACCATTTACGGTCCGGCTCCAGTGAGTGAGGCAGCCTGATGCCTGGAGACAAGAAGGATGTCCCCAGTACCGTCGATGTTCCTCATACACATCGGCCTGGGCGTCACTGTGGCAGTTCAGCTATCAGAGACCTGCTGGAGTTTCATGGGCTTACGTTGACGGAGGCTTTCTGCTTCGGGCTGGGTGCCGGGCTTGGTATTACTTATGTAGAAATACCAGGCACGGACACCCCGTTTATTGTCCATGTCCGTTCAATGGGATTTGAGGAAACGGTGTTCTCTACACTGGGCGTGCCGTTTCGCTGGGAAACTTGGCAAGATAAATGTGCTGCCGCCGATGCGCTGGATGCCCATCTTGATGCGGGGCGGCCTGCGCTTCTCTTAACTGATATTTTTTACCTTCCTTATTTCAAGAGCAGTACACATTTCCCCGGTCACGCCATCGTCGCCTGGCAGCGAGCCGAGAAGGGCGAGACGATGCTCGTTAGCGATACCGAGCGCCCAGGGCTTTTAGAGGTGCCTCGTGACAAGTTGGTTGAAGCCAGATTCTCCTTGTCGCCACCCTTTATCCATCATGGTTCATTGTTCGCACCCGAAAGTGTTTCGGTTCAGGTGTCTGCCGATAACGTGCGCAGTGCGATTGTGAAGAATGCAGATAATCTCCTGCAAGGAAGCAGGAATCACGGTATTCAAGCGCTAACAACTTGGATCCAGGAACTTCCTCGCTGGAAGGCAGTGGATAAATGGCAATGGTTGCTCCGTTTCGCCTATCAAGTGATCGAGAAGCGTGGAACGGGGGGCAGCGGCTTTAGAGCGATGTATTCAGAATTTCTCGATGAAGCGAGTGAAATTGTTCCTGAAATACATGAGGCAGGCTTGGTCGAGTTGATGCGAACGAGTGCTGCGGCATGGTCCACTCTGGCTGATTGTCTGCGAAAGGGGTCCGAAAGTGAAACATTCCCTGAAGAGGCAATAACGGACGCCATTGAATCTGTGCGTGTTGCAGAGACCCGGTATGCGGATGCCGCTTCAACATTCTGATAAAAAGTTGCTAACTATGACAGCTGAGACATCACTCCCAAGAGAACTGCTTGCCGCAAAGGCTTTTTTTGGTTCAGGGCATCCGTTGTTCAGGGTTTTTGGTATCGCAATGGATGACATTACCAAAGATGGCGCGGTAATGAGCATGCCTTGTGTGGAAGAGGTTTGTGATCAACAGGGAAAGCTTCATCGGGGAGCCATCGCTACCTTGCTTGATACGGCATGTGGTTTGGCGATTTTTGTGCGCCTCGGCGACATGCGCCCAATTGCGACAATTGACTTGCGCGTTGATTTCATCGCTAAACCCGAGGCTGGCGAAGGGGTGGCATGTAATGTCACCTGTTTTGCAGTTGAAGAAAATATTGCCTATGTCCGTGGAGAGGCATTTGGGCGTGATGGCGGCAATTTGCTGGCGTCGGTATCAGGCAGTTTTGCGATAGGAACGGCAGGCCCGTCCTTTGATCAATCTGTGAATCCTAGCAATAAGAGAGCCCCCTCCAAGAAAAAAACAATCGATGATGAAGGAATCATCAGCTTCGAAACAGAAAGGGTAACCGCTCTCTCTACTGTGGTCGGCGATGTATCACCATACGAAAAATTTCTTGGTATGACGGCTTCGGACGATAACGGCGAAGCAACCTATAAAATGCCGTTTCGCGAGCAGCACATTGGCAACCCTCTGATCAAGACTTTTCATGGCGGTATTATCGCAAGCTTCGCGGAGCTTGTTGCTGGCGCGCACTTAACAGCGAATCAGACTGAACAAAATAAACCAGTATGTTCAAGTATGACTCTGGATTATTTGCGCCCGGCCTTTGCGGGTACGTTGGTGGCCAAGCCGAACATTATTCGTGAAGGACAGCGCTTCATTGTGGTTGTTGTGGATGTGTTTCTTGATGGCGCCCAGGTTTCCCGAGGTCGCTTCATTTATAAGAGAGCCTTCGCTTCCAGCTAATCCAATCTATAAACAACCCTCCCCCCTTCCTTTTCTGCCTCAATAGAGGAGTTCTGTTATGTATATTTCACAGACTTTGCGCCGTGCGGTTCAATTAAACGGCCAAGGTACGGCTACCGTTTTTGCTGGCCGGCGGCAAACTTGGCGAGAGTTTGAAGACCGTATCGCATGCCTTGCTAACGGGTTGCTAAGTCTGGGCATCAATGCGGGTGACAGGGTTGCCATACTGGCATTAAACAGCGATCGCTACCTGGAGTATTTCTATGCAGTGCCGTGGGCCGGTGCGGCAGTGAATCCCGTCAATATTCGGCTCGCACCACCTGAAATCGCCTATACCTTGAATGACTCAGGTTCTAAAGTGCTTTTCGTTGATGACACCTTTGCAGCATTGCTGCCATCCCTACAGCCACAGCTTGAGTCTATCAAGCATGTTGTCTTCATGGGTGAGGGTGAGTGTCCACAAGGGTGTATTGATTATGAATCCCTTGTCGCCAACGCCGATCGAATCCGTGACGCCAATGCTGGCGGTGACGATCTGGCGGGGCTGTTTTATACCGGTGGTACCACTGGGCGGTCAAAAGGCGTGATGCTGAGTCATGACAACCTGGTATTCAATGCCCTAAACGTGGTTGCCGAGATGGGCTATGACAGTGACACCATATATATGCATGCCGGGCCCATGTTCCACTTGGCTGATATGGCCAGCACGTTCGCCGTTACACTGGCTGCGGGAACTCATGGCATTGTTCCTCGCTTTGATGTTGATGAAGTGCTGGCTTTCATTGAGCAGGAGAAAGTCACGAACACCCTGCTGGTGCCGACCATGGTCAATCTTCTAGCCTCATCTGGGCGCATCGCCAATTACGATGTCAGCAGCATAAAACGCATGCTGTATGGCGCCTCGCCAATGCCAGAGGCGGTATTGATTAGTGCTATGGAACAAATGCCGACGGTGTCATTTGCTCAGGGCTATGGCCAGACCGAAGCCTCGCCAATCATTACCTCACTCGGGCCCGAACATCACATTCCCGGCGGAGAAAAATTACGTAGCGCCGGTCGCGCAGCACTGGGTGTGGAGGTGGTGGTGCTTGATGAAAATGATCAGGTGGTATCTCAAGGTACGGTTGGCGAAATATGTGCGCGGGGACCAAACGTCATGTTGGGTTACTGGGGAATGGAATCAACAACCGCTGATACCTTGCGCAATGGTTGGCTACATACCGGCGACCTTGGCTACATGGACGAGGATGGCTTTGTCTTCATCGTTGATCGAGCCAAGGACATGGTAATTAGCGGTGGAGAAAATATTTTCTCTGTTGAAGTTGAAGGTGCCATTTATAGCCATCCTGCGGTACAGGAGTGCGCGGTAATTGGTATTCCCGATGAACGCTGGGGTGAAGCTGTGCATGCAATCGTGGTGCTGCGTGAAGGAGAGCACGCCAGTGAGGCAGAGATTATCGAACATTGCCGTGAACGAATTGCAGGTTACAAAGTGCCTCGTAGCGTTGATTTTAAGGCAGAGTCGTTGCCGGTGAGTGGGGCAGGCAAGGTGCTGAAAAACGAACTGCGAGCCCCCTTTTGGGAGAACAACGGTAAACAGGTTAATTGAGTAATCGATAACCTTGTATTGCGAAATTTATTGGCTTGGAGGCTTCCATGAATCTGGATTTCAGTAATGACGAAAAAGAATTTCGTAAGAGTATCCGGCAGTGGATGAAGGAAAATGTGCCTGATGATATTCGGCGCTGTACTGCCCGAGGAGCGATGCCAGACAAGAATATGCAGCAACGATGGGAGCGTTTGCTGGGCAGTCAAGGTTGGCTCACGTCTACTTGGCCAGAACAATTTGGTGGCCCAGGGTGGAGCGCAACCCAGCGGTATATTTTCGATCAGGAACGCGCCTCGGCAGGGGCTCCGCCAACAAGTCCTTTTGGTGTGGCCATGGTTGGGCCGGTGTTATATACCTTTGGTTCTGAAGCACAGAAGGAACGGTGGTTGCCCGGCATTCAGCGTGGCGAAACGCTATGGTGCCAAGGTTATTCTGAGCCCAATGCGGGCTCAGATCTGGCCTCGTTAAAAACGCGAGCCACGCGTAATGGCGACCATTATTTGGTTAATGGTCAAAAAATCTGGACGACACAGGCCCATTGGGCAGACATGATGTTTTGCTTGGTGCGAACGGATAGCACCGTGAAACAGCAGCAGGGTATTTCATTCCTGCTGATCGATATGAAAACCCCCGGGCTTGAAGTACGGCCGATTTATTCAATTGATGGGCATCATCACCTTAACGAAGTCTATTTTACCGACGTGAAAGTGCCTGTGGAAAATTTGGTGGGTCAAGAAGGAATGGGGTGGACCATTGCCAAGTTTCTTCTTACCCACGAACGCACCACCATTGCCGGTGTGGCGGATATTCACTACGAAATCAATCGCCTTAAAAGTGCTATCGATGCGCTACCAACGGAAACAGATAAGCAGTTGGCGGTGCGTCGGTTGGCTGGCTTGGAAGTCGATCTTATGGCACTGGAATACACCAACTTTCGCACCGTTGCTGCCACAGATGAAGGCAAGCCGTTCGGCCCAGAATCGTCAGGACTGAAAATCAAAGGCACGGAACTACAGCAAAGGGTTTCCCAGGCGATGGTGGAAATCGGAGGTTTGATGTCTTTGCCATGGGATAACGAGGAGCCCATTGGGGAGCAAATTTTTAATCAGGCCAGTCGCCGCTATAACTTCCTGCGTGCGTGCACCATCTATGGTGGATCTAACGAGATCCAGAAAAACGTGTTGGCGAAGATGTTGCTCGGATTGTGAGGTGAAAAATGGATTTCAAGTTACCCGAAAATACCACCATGATTGCGGATACCGCGCGCCGTTATCTTAAAGACAACTATTCATTTGACAGCTACATTGCACAGTTGAATGAGAGTAATCACCTTGAAGCGAATCGCTGGCAGGCCATGAATGATTTGGGTTGGTTTGGCCTTCCGTTTGCTGAATCTGTTGGAGGGTATGGCGGCTCATTGCTTGACGTGTGCGCCATTGTTCAGGAGTTAGGAGCCGCGCTTTGTCTTGACCCTTTTGTCGATTTAATTGTTTCCCCCGGCAAGTTATTGGAGTTCGCCAATACGCCAACATCCTTGGCGTTGCTTGATCGCATTATTTCTGGTGAGGCACGTGTGGCTTGCGGTCTTTATGACCGGCATGCCGGTTATCACGTGCTGAACCCTTCCTTGAGGCTAAACGGAGAACGACTTTCCGGGCAGAAGCACGTTGTGTCTGATGGTGGCGTTGCAGACGCCGTGCTCGTCTCCGCTATGTCTGGTGATGAGTTGGCCATTGTCGCGCTACCTTTCGACGCCTGTGACGTTGAAAGATATCGACTGCTCGATGGAAGCCGTGCTGCCAGTTTGACGCTTGATGATGTGCTCATCACAGACGAAATGGTTTTGTGTCGTGGTGATGCGGCAAAGCAAGCGGTTTCTGCCTGGTTCGATTATCTGTGCGCATTGGACTGCGCACGTATGTACGGCGCCTGCCGAGAGGTGTATCAGGCCACTCTGGAATACGCTCGAACGCGTAAACAGTTTGGTACAACGATTGGCAGTTTTCAGGTAATCCAGCACTACCTTGTTGATGCGTTTATTGATCTCCAGCAGCTGGAATCCATGCTCTTGATGGTGTCAGTAAAAGGAGAGAGCGCAAACGTCGGTGAGCGCGGGCGCGCGACAGCGGCGGCAAAGGCTTACTACGCAAACCGGGCCGTTGGTATCACTCAGCAAGGTATCCAGATCCATGGTGGCGTTGGTGTTACGGAAGAGCTGAACATTGGCCATTACTTCCGTCTGGTGACACATGCATCATTGAGTCATGGCGACCGAGAGCACCACATGTCACGGTTTATTCAGGCGGGGGAGAAGCAAAATGAAGTCGTTTGATTTTATCGTCGTGGGGGCGGGCTCTTCGGGCTGTGTTCTTGCCAACCGGTTAAGCGAGTGCGGCAAGTATTCCGTTTGTCTTATTGAGGCCGGCCCCCACGATAATAGCGGTTTTATTAATATTCCGTTTGGACTCATCGGTCTAATTAAACAAGGAAAGCGAAACTGGGGCTACGACACCGCGCCACAGAGTCACCTTAATAAAAGGCGCCTCTACTGGCCGCGAGGAAAAACACTGGGGGGCAGCAGCTCAATCAATGCCATGGTCTACATTCGAGGCCAACAACAAGACTATGATGACTGGGCAGCGCAAGGCGCAACAGGGTGGGCGTGGAAAGATGTGCAGCCGGTATTCAATGCACATGAAAACAATGAACAATACTCCGCTGACAATTGGCATGGTGTGGGTGGGCCACTGAATGTTACCCGAGTCAGGGATGTTAACCCGTTAACCCCGCTGTTTATTAAGTCCGGTGAAGAGCTGGGTTATACCCGAAACGATGATTTTAACGGGCCGGAACAGAAAGGCTTTGGCCGGTTTCAGGTAACACAAAAAGAAGGGCGCCGATGGAGTGCCGCGCGTGCTTTCCTGGATCCTGCACGTGGCCGCGATAACCTGCACATCATGACGGATGTGCAGGTAACCAAGGTGTTACTGGATTGCGGCAGGGCGATTGGCGTCGAAATTTGTGATAGTGATGGTGCTCAATCGGTCATTCGTACGAACAAAGAAGTCATCCTGTCCGGTGGGGCGATCAATAGCCCTCAGTTGCTGATGTTGTCGGGTATTGGAGAGCGAGAGCACCTATCGAAAATCGGCATCACCTGTTTGCAAGACTCGCCGGAAGTTGGGGAGAACCTTCAAGATCACCTTGATATGACCGTCATGATCAAGGACAAAAGCCGTCAATCAATCGGCATGTCACCGTTTTTTATACCTCGGCTGATTAGTGCCTTCTACCAGTATTTTCGTCATCGGCGCGGCTTTCTTGCCAGTAACGCGGCGGAAGCGGGGGCTTTTGTCAGCCTGCTCAGCGAGCCGGATCGTCCGGATGCTCAGCTACACTTTTTACCGGCTTATCTTCGAGATCATGGACGTCAGTTGACGCCTGGGTTTGGTTGTACGATTCATGTGTGCCAACTGAGGCCTAAGAGTCGAGGCCAGATTCGATTGGCCAATAGCGATCCATTTGCTGCGCCTTTGATAGACCCAAACTATCTTTCTCATCCTGACGATATTCTTGTGCTCCGTGAAGGCGTGAAACTAGCCAGAAAAGTGTTTCACAGTCATTCTTTCAGCTCTGCTTTTGGCGGTGATGACGAACCGGCTTCCAGCGTGGAGAGTGATGACCAGATTGACGCGGATATTCGCCAGCGCGCTGAAACAATCTACCATCCCGTCGGCACTTGCCGAATGGGTAGTGATGAAAAAGCGGTGGTAGATGTCCGTCTGCGGGTAAACGGTGTGAAGGGGTTGCGTGTCGCGGATGCCTCAATCATGCCACTGTTGATCAGTGGTAATACGAACGCGCCATGTATGATGATTGGCGAGCGAGCGGCACAATTCATTCTAGAGGATGCGCAATAAAGATCGGCTAGAGAAAAGCTATGATAAAAGGTGTAATGCCGGAGTTGCATGGAAGCAATTCCGGCATTTTTTTGTGTGTCTTTTAGCAAACGGTGGTGACAGAGTCGTCAACTATTCAGAGGTTCCCTAAACCCCCTTGAGCATTATTATGCCGCCGGATTGCTATACAGATCATGCAGTTGGCCACCTTCAGCGAACAACTTCTCACGCCACAGTTTTTCCAGCCCTTTGGTGTCATGTTGATCAGGGTGGAAATCCGGCTGAATGAACTCAGGAAGGCGCGAAAGGATTTGCGATACAAACCCGTTACGACCTAGCAAAATATTCAGACCTTTAACATTATCGCTGATGTTGCCGAGCTGGCCGTCTTTGACAAGCATCCAGCTCCAGGTGATGCCCAGCATCGGCAGCAAGACGACCATCGAGGCGAGGGCTGCAGCCACGCGCTCTGTACGGCTGTTACCAATAAGCTCATATACGTCGTAGGCAACAGATTTGTGTTCCAGCTCTTCGAGCGCATGCCACTGCCATATTTTGAGCATTTCAGGGTCTGCCTGGCGTACAAAATTCTCGTCTTCAAGTAGCTGCTCGGCGAGAAGCGCAGTAAAGTGCTCCATAAACGTGGTGGCGGCTAGCCGAGTGCTCGGCGGCAACTTCTCTAGTATGGCCAAGCCAATTTTGACAAACCGATCTGGCGACTGCATGTCATAGCCGTACTCGGCGAGAATCTGGTTCAGCCTGTCGTGCTCTCGTCCGTGAATGGCCTCTTGCCCCATGAAGCCCGATATGGCCGCCCGTAGAGATTCGTCCTTAACCTGACCACGAAAGTGTCTAACGGACTCCATGAAATAGCGTTCACCAGGTGGGAAAAAACCGGAGAGCATGGCAAAGAAAGTCGTTGCTGTGGCATTTCCAGCATAAAAATACTTTGGAATGGAATCCGGAAATTGAAAATTGATATGACGCGGTGGAATGCCCACCAGCGCGCCGCTGAGTTTCTTAATGCTTTTTACCGTATTAGACGAGCGCATATCGCCTCCAATCAATAATGTGATAGTTAAAGAGAAAAATGTCAGGCCATCCCCTGATGCGTTTTTTTATTTTTGCTGCTTTGCTGTTTTTTAAACATAATTTCAAGCAAGCGTTGGTAGCCTGTGGGTATCAGTCTCTGTGTGGTGTCCAGCATGACCGCGTCACCGCCTACCAAAACTCTTCGCCGGTTTTTCCGCACGCCTTTCAGGATGGTTCTAGCGGCAGCTTCGGGTGTGGTCATGGCAATTTTTTCGAACATGCTGGCAATCTCTTCTTTGTCGCCCATGTTCATGCTGCCCATGTCTCCCATGCGACTATTACGCGCGATGTTAGTCTTTACTCCACCTGGATGAACGCAAGTCGCGCTGACAAGGCCGCCCGCGATATCCAGCTCTTCACGTAATGATTCTGTAAATCCGCGAACAGCAAATTTTGCGGCGTTGTAGGCTGACTGGGTTGGAACACCGATAATGCCGAAAACGCTGGAGATATTGACGATATGGCCTTCACCTATTTTCTGGAGATGGGGAAGAAATGCCTTTGTACCGTATACGACACCCCAGAAATTGATATTCATCAGCCATTCAAAGTTTTCATAGCTCATGTTCTCGACGGTCTCACCCAGTCCCACACCGGCATTGTTCATGATGAGATTTACTTTTCCGTGTGTTGATACGGTATCTTCCGCGTATTGATAAACCGCATTTTTGTTGCTGACATCAACAACATGAGTGCTGATGTTGACGGCGTAGCCTGCCAGTAATTCGACCGTCTTCTCTAGGCTTTCTTCGCTGATATCAGAGATCGCTAAGTGGCAGCCTTCTTTTGCTAGAGCAATCGCCGTGGCTTGCCCGATGCCCGACCCGGCGCCAGTGATCGCCGCGACTTTTCCTGAAAATGATTTCATCGTTGCGCCTCTATATTGATGTGTTGCTCAGAAGTTTTTGGACGAGATTGCGTTTCGTTTTATGTAGGTTTGTCGTTTCGAATTTAAGGTGGCCATCATTCATTTTTCCATAACGAAGCGCCGGCAGGTCGTGAAGATAATCGTTGAGGTTTTGCCAAGGATCTTTGTTGCCTTGGCGTGGCAGGCGGTCATCAGCACGTTGAATGTAGCCAGATCGAAGGTTGAGAAAGTTGACATCAGAGCCACACCCTTCCTCGTCGATAGGGGTCACCTTTTCTGCGCCTGTCTTGCGCATATGCTTGAGAAGCCGACAAACAAATTCGGAGGCAATATCTGCCTTGAGGGTCCAGGACGCGTTGGTATAGCCAAAGACCAGTGCCATATTAGGCACTTTTTCCAGCATTAAGCCTTTGTACATCATGGTGTTTGAGAGATTGACGTGCGTACCATCAACACGTAGCTCTGCGCCGCCCAACATTTGCAAATCCAGACCGGTAGCTGTGACGATAATATCGGCAGGTATCCAATCCCCAGATTCCAGTTTTATACCGGTTTTGGTGACATTTTTTATATGATCCGTCACCACGGAAGCCTTGCCTTCACGAAGCACCTTGAACAGATCCCCCTTGGGAACTGCGCACATTCGTTCCTCCCATGGGTTGTAGTGAGGTTGAAAATGCTTCATGTCGATATCCGGCCCCAGTTGTTTGCGAGCAGCGGCCAGCAGTAATCTGCGGATCGCTTTGGGCTTACGAATCGATAGGTTAAATACGGTTCTCTGCAGCAGGATATTGCGTGTGCGCGCCATGCGGTAAACAAGCATTTCTGGCAGTACTCGGCGCAGGTTTTTCGAGATGAGATCTTGCTCAGGGACGGAGGCAACATAAGTAGGGGAGCGCTGTAACATGGTGACATGCGCAGCGCGGTCGGTCATCGCGGGCACCAGTGTTACGGCGGTGGCGCCGCTGCCGATCACGACAACTCGCTTACCCGTATAGTCGTAGTCAGCTGGCCAGTGCTGCGGGTGAATTACGTCGCCGCCAAAGCGATTGATTCCAGGAATTTTCGGTGTGTAGCCGGCGTCATAGTTATAATAACCGGTACAGTTGAGGACAAACCCAGCGGTGAAAACTTCTTCTTCACCGGTTTCCTCGTTCAACGCGGTAACCGTCCAGCGATTGAATTCGCTGCTCCAGTCCTCGGCAGTGACTTTCAGGCCAAAATGAATTTTCTTGTGGACCTGATGATGCTCAGCGGTTTCTTCGATGTAATTGCGAATAGAGGGGCCATCGGCAAGCATCTTGGTGTCTGTCCAAGGCCGAAAGTTATAGCCGAGTGTGAACATATCGGAGTCCGAACGGATGCCGGGATAGCGAAATAAATCCCAGGTGCCACCAACGCGCTTGCGTCGCTCAAGGATGCCATAGCGTAGATCTGGGCACTTGCGGCTTAGGTGACAAGCCGCACCGACGCCGGAAAGGCCCGCGCCAATGATCAGCACGTCGAGGTGTTTATGTTTCATGGTGTAAGTCTCCGATCGGTGGAGCGTATGTGATTTCCTTGCGGGTCAAGGTGCTGAAGAAAGTCCAGCACTGCTCCGGTAAAAATACTGTTGCGGTCACCCGCTACCATATGACCTGCTTGATGGATTACTCGGTACTTGGCATGTGGCACGAGGGCTAATAATTCCTGGGCTCCTGCTTCGCTGAGTACATCACTGTGATGGCCGCGGATGAGTAATATCGGTAATTTGAGTTTGCTTGCTGCAAGATTGAGTCGCGCTCGGCCGAACATGCCTTCATTTGCTTCAGGGATTACCGCATGATCAAGAAACGCAGGATCCCAGTGCCAATGGAGACGGCCATTAGCGTCCTGGCGGAGGTTTTTTCGCAAGCCCTGTGAGCTTGATTGTGCTTTTCGTGTTGGGTTATAGGCAGCCACGGCATCCTGAACCTGATCCAGAGAGTCGAAACCGTCAGGGTGGCGGCGCATGAACTCAATCACCCGGCGAACGCCTTTGGTCTCAAGCCGTGGGGCTACATCCACCAGTACCAGACCTCGACAGGGCAAGGGGGGCTCCTCCCCAAGGGTAAGCATGGCCGTCAGTCCGCCCATTGACGCTCCCACGATATAAGGTGATGTGGGAAGTGATTGGATGATGGCGCGGAGGTCTGATACCAGCGCGGTGCCGCTGTAATCCCCTTCAGGGCACCACTGGCTTTGACCATGACCGCGGGCATCAATGCAGGTAGCGCAGTACCCGGATCTGGCCAGAGCTGTTGCCGTGTGCGCCCAGGCATGACGGGTCTGTCCGCCGCCATGCAGCAAAAGCACCTGCGGTGACTTCGGGTCCCCGAACTGGGTTGCACTAAGAACCAACCCGCCGTTTCCCGGGAACTGTATATCCCTGCCAGATTCCGGTGAGTGCTTTGAATCGCTATAGGCAAGGCTTGCGAGGCTGTCGTGAGGATGCATCATTATAGGCATTTATTTATTTGGCCAAACAACCAAATATTAGCGTTTCTTCTACACAAAGAAAAGTCCTATTTGACGATATTGATGATCATTCAGCGGTGTGGCATACGGTGAGGACAGAAAAAAGCCCCCATAAAGGGGGCATGAAAGTGCGTTAGCACAAGGGGAATATATTAAAAATCTTTTACCGGCAAAAAGGTAAAGGTCAGATCTACGCCGAGGGGGGGGACTTCCAGCTCAACACCCGCCAAGCCGATTCCCAAGAGATCAATGTTGGCCGGTATGATGAGAGGGTCGGGGTTACGGACTTTGAGAATCAGACGACCATCATCGACAAAGCGCAGGGGGCCTTCGAGGGTGACTCCGGTAACTACTTTGCTGCGGATGTCATGCCCGAGTTCTATAATTAGCCGTGGTTCTAACTCTGGTGCATCCACCATG